>CALJTZ010000539.1 GCA_937975655.1 uncultured Synechococcus sp.
GCAGGTCGGCGGCCACGCCGCCGATGCGGAAGTAGTTGTTGTTGATCAGCCGCTGTCCCGTGGCTGCTTCCCACAGGTCGTAGATCATCTCCCGCTCGCGGAAGATGTAGAAGAAGGGTGTCTGGGCGCCCACGTCCGCCAGGAAGGGGCCAAGCCAGAGCAGGTGGTTGGCGATGCGGTTCAGCTCCAGCATCAGCACGCGGATGTAGCTGGCCCGCTTGGGCACCGGCACATCGGCTAGGCGCTCCGGCGCGTTCACCACGATCGCCTCGTAGAACATGCCGGCCGCATAGTCCATGCGGCTCACGTAGGGCACGAACATCACGTTCGTGCGGTTCTCGGCGATCTTCTCCATGCCGCGGTGGAGGTAGCCGATCACCGGCTCGCAGTCCACCACGTCCTCGCCGTCGAGGGTCACCACGAGCCGCAGCACCCCGTGCATGGAGGGGTGATGGGGGCCGAAGTTCACCACCATCGGCTCCGTGCGCGTTTCCAGCTGCGTCATGGGGCCGTGGCCTGAGGAATCGAATGCCGGGATCTTAGGAAGGAAGAGCCCGTTGCTTTGTCGGTCCCTGGCGCAGGTCTTCGATCACGTGCCGGTGCTGGCAGAGCAGGTGCTGGCCAGCTTCCAGGAGCTGCCGGCAGTGGGCGGCCTCCTGATCGACTGCACCCTGGGGGGCGGAGGCCACAGCGCCTTGCTGCTGCAGGCCCATCCCCAGCTGCGCCTGGTGGGTCTGGATCAGGACCCCACCGCCCGCGCCGCTGCTGCGGAGCGCCTTGCCCCCTTCGGTGATCGGGTCACGATCGTGGCCACGAACTTTGCCGATTACACCCCCCCGGAGCCCGCTCTGGCGGTGTTGGCTGACCTGGGGGTCAGCAGTCCCCAGCTGGATGTGGCCGCACGGGGCTTCAGCTTCCGCAGCGACGGTCCGCTGGACATGCGCATGAACACCGAGGCGGGTGAAACGGCGGCGCAGTTGATCGAGCGCCTCGATGAAACGGCTCTGGCGGATCTGATCTATGCCTATGGCGAGGAGCGGCTCTCGCGCCGCATCGCCCGCAAAATCAAGGAGCACCTGGCCGAGCAGGGCCCCTTCAGTGGCACCGCCGCCTTGGCCTACGTGATTGCCGGCTGTTATCCGCCCAAGGCGCGGCGGGGGCGCATCCATCCCGCCACCCGCAGCTTTCAGGCCCTGCGCATTGCCGTGAACGAGGAGCTGGACGTGCTGGATCGCCTGCTGGCCCAGGCCCCCGATTGGCTGCTGCCGGGTGGCCTGTTCGGCGTGATCAGCTTCCACTCCCTGGAGGATCGCCGGGTCAAAACGGCGTTTGTGGGCGATGGGCGCCTGCAGCGCGTCACCCGAAAGCCGCTCACGGCTTCCGAGGAGGAGGAGAGCTCCAACCCCCGCAGCCGTTCAGCCAAGTTGCGAGTCGCCCGTCGGCGCGAGCCCTGATCCTCAGCCCTCGGAGGTGGACAGCAGGCCGGTGTGGTCCTGGCTGCCAAACAGCTGGCGGTAGGCGGCGGTGCTGATGCAGATCATCACGGGCACCACCACAAACAGGCCGCCGTAGCTGAACAGGGCGGCGATGCCATGGATGAGTGCCTCCACGATGGCCAGCCACAGCACCATCCACCAGCTGGGATTCACGCCCTTGAGGCCGGCCTGCAGGGTTTCCGCAGGACGCTTCACGCCGAACAGGGACAGCTGGATCAGGAACTTCTGGGTGATCAGGAACCAGATGTAGAAGATGCCGAACACAATCACCGGCAGGGCGGTGAGGGCTGCATTCAGGTTGCCGAGGCCGGTGCCGATCAACCCAGCGATCAGGGCCACGAGGCCCACCACGATGGCGAGGAGAATGGCCGACAGCAGCAGGCGGCCACTGGCGGCCCCATCCCAGCGGGTGAATTGGCGGAAGGAGGGTTTGGTGCCCTCCAGGCTCAGCCAGGCCCCACGGCTCAGGCCCACCACGGCCCAGAGGGCTACCACCACATAGCCCACGAGGCCCACTACCAGGCTGATGCCGGCGGCCACGGGGTGGAGAACGGCAGGTTCCGGCCCGTTCAGCCGCACGGCGCCGGCCACCAGCAGGGCGGCGAAGGGAGCCATCACCACGAGCACAAGAGTCTGGAACAGCAGGAAGGCCCAGGGGGCACGGCAGAAGGCGTGCCAGCCGTCTTCGACGGCCCGCAACACTTGAAGGTTGTTGGTGCCGGGGGTGGTAAGGCCCATGATCCATGGCGAGATGGTCGGAACGTAGCGATGGCGACGGTTTTTGCCAGGGGAGTTGTCAGGTTTTGATGAGCAGCACCGATTGGGCCTGGTGGGCTGCCCTGCTGATCCAGGTGTTGGCTATCCCCGGCACCCTGTTCCCGGTGTTGCCTGGACTGGTGCTGTTGCCCGTGGGTGCCCTGCTCTGGTGCTGGGCGGTGGGTTTCACGGTGGGCTGGCCCACCCTGGCGCTGGCAGTGGTGCTGCTGCTGCTGGGCTGGGGAGCTGATCTGTTGGGGGTGCTGTTGGGGGCCGCCCGGCTGCAGGCCAGTCGCTGGGCCTATGTCGGCGCGGCCGCTGGCCTGGTGTTGGGCCTGGTGGGGCTGCTGCCGGCCCTGCCCGTGGGGGGACCCTTGCTGGGGGCCCTGGTGGGGCCGCTGCTGGGAGCCGCCTTGGGGGAACTGTTGGCGGAACTGGGGGCACGGCACCGCGCTGGTGTCGCGCTGCTGCGCCGCTCCGCTGTGGTGGGGTTGGCGGTGGTGAGCGGCATGCTCGTGAGCAAGCTGGCCCAGGTGCTGCTGGCTTTGATCGGCGTGGCGGGTTTTGTGGCCCTTTCGCTCTGGCGGGTTTAGGGATTTCTCTCCTCCTGAAGCCATGCAGGGCAGTGAAAAGTTGGATGCCTGAACGGTTATCAATGTATCTTTCGACTCAAAAGACGAGGCGGAGTGGCAGTTGCTCGTGCTAGTTGACTGATGGTGTTTGGCAGAGAATCTGAGCGTATCCAGTAGGATCAACTTCCGCGTGTCGCTGGCTTGAACTCGGATGCCAAAGACACGGCGGATCTCTGCGGTGGCATTGGTTTTGTCACTTCTGTTGCCGGCAGGCGCACGGTCTCAATCCCTATGGCGTCAATCCAGGCGCACCCTGCTGCCTGAGGGGTCAGCCATCGTGGTGAGGTCCCCCCGGCAGATCATTCTTGATCCAAGTCGTCAATACGACTTGCCGGTTTCCTTGTTTTCGGTTTTGCCAATTTATGACGCAACTGGGCAGGTGGCTGTGCCCACTGGTTCGGTGGTCACAGGATTGCTCCAGAAGCGCGAAGGTGGCGACTATCTGACTGTTAAAAGTCTTGTCTATCGCGGGCTTGAGGTGCCGGTCCAGGCCAGTGGTCGGATTATCCCGGCTCAGATCAGGCCGGAAAGCTATAACCAATTTGCTGTCCCACCGAAGACGAAATCGAGCAGCTTTTTTGATGCCCTGGTGGGCAGTAACCTTGTCTCTGGCTTGACCAGTGTGCTTCTGATTAATAACTCTGGAAATGGTAAAAGCCAGCCGCAATTAGGCGCGGCGTTGTTGGGGCTTCTGGGGGTAGAGGCGCTGTTTCGGGGGATTTCTGTTCTGGCCGAGCGTCCAAGTAAGCCGTTGCCACCTTTGGTGGAGATCCCGGAAGCGTCTGTGATTGTTTTTTCGCTGAGTCTTGATACATATCTGCCCGACACGGCGGCGCCAGACACAGTGCCATCCTTATAGTGAGCACATCTGAGAAGTTGGTAGTGATGCGGCGTCGCGAATTTATTGTCCAGGGTTTTGCTGCCTCGGCGTCGTTATTGGGTGTCATCAGTCCTGGCTTGGGCCAGGACGTCCCGATTGATGTGATTGTGGTCGGGGCTGGGCTGGCCGGTCTGGCTTGCGCCAAGCGACTGATGAATGCGGGGAAAAAGGTTGTTGTCCTAGAGGCTCGTCAGCGGACGGGTGGCCGAATCTGGACCAGTCGGCAGTTGGGGTATCCCATTGAGCTGGGTGCGTCTTGGTTGCATGGAATCAACAACAATGCCTTGTTCCCATTGGCAACAAGGCAGGCCTATCTCCGCACGGTGCCTACGAATTACGAGGATATGGTGACCTTTGGTCCCGATGGGTTGCCATGGAGTCTCAGTCGTACGAAGCGGGCCGGGAGCTGGATTGAGCGCTTTGTGAACAGTGCCGAGCGGAGTGGTCGTTCCGGAACTCCCCTGAGTCGATTGGTCCCTGCGGGCGTCACTCCTGATCAGAGTTTTGAGCTGATTGCCGATGTTGTGCACGAAGTTGGTGCCGAGCTCAATCAAATCGCTGCCGGTTATCCCCAGGGGGATGGGAGAGACCTGAAGGGTGCAGATGTGTTGGTTCCCGCTGGCTTGGATGAGCTTGTCAGATATTTGTCCAGTGGGGTTGATGTCCGTTTTGGTCAAGATGTGAGGCTGATCAAGAATGCACAGAAAGGCGTCTCTGTGACAACCTTGGCAGGCGTCGTTTATAAGGCTAAAAAGATCTGTTGCACGGTGCCGCTTGGCGTTTTGCAGGCCAGTAAGATTCGCTTCGATCCGCCCTTGCCTGCTGCGAAATCGATGGCGATCAAAAGGCTTGGTATGGGTTTGTTGGATAAGCTCATTCTGCAGTTTCCGTTCTCTTTCTGGGATCCGAAGCAGCTGATCCGCAATGACAGTGTGAACCCTGGCCTTTGGGCTGAATGGTATAATCTAATGCCTGTCATCGGCCGGCCCGTGTTGATGGGATTTAACGCTGCATCAACGGCGAAGCAAGTGGCTCGTCTGCCGGATGTCGCCATTGTGGCTTCGGCTCTTGCAGAGCTCAAGCGTTGTTATCCATCCAAAACGATTCCTGCTCCGAGTGGCTATCTTTTAACGCGCTGGGGTGATGACCCCTACGCCCTGGGGAGCTATTCCTATATCCCTGTAGGGGCGGCGCCCAGCTATCGCGTCGAATTGGGTCGCCCGTGGAATTCCATGGTTTTTGCTGGAGAAGCGATCAGTTCTGACTTCCCTGCGACTCTCCAGGGTGCCTACGGCTCTGGGGATGAGGCGGCCAAGAAAATCTTGGCCATGGGGATCTAGTTCTGCCCATCCAGCTCACGTCATGGGCGATCAGCGTCGCGAGGCGTCTTGCCTCAGGCGGGTCACGGCTTCTGTCACCACCGCGATGGCCTGGTCGATCTCCGCAGCGATGGTGCCGCGTCCCAGGCCAAAGCGAATCGAGGCCTCGGCTTCGGCGCGGCTGCGGCCCAGGGCGGCGAGCACGTGGGAGGGCGAACCGCTGCTGCAGGCGGAGCCGCCGCTCACCGCCAGCTGATGGCGCAGGGCGCTGTGCAGGGCCGCGCCGTTCACGCCGCCCACGCTCACGTTGAGGTTGTGGGCCAGCCGCGGGGTGGTAGCGCCGTTGAGGCGGATGTCGCCCAGTTGCTCGAGCCCGGCCAGGAGCTGGTCCCGCAGGGCACCGAGCCGTTCGGCTCGGGCCTCGCGATCCTCGGCCGCCAGTTCCAGGGCTTTGGCCAGGCCCACGATCAGGGGCACCGGCAGTGTGCCGGCTCGCAGGCCCCGCTCCTGGCCGCCGCCGTGCAGTTGGGGGGCCAGCACCACGTTGGGGGCCAGCACCAGGGCGCCGATCCCTTTGGGCCCGTAGAGCTTGTGGCCGCTGAAGCTCAGCAGGTGGATCCCCAACGCGGCCGGCTGCAGGGGAATGTGCCCCACGGCCTGGGCCCCATCGCAGTGGAACAGGATCCCGCGGCTGCGGCAGAGGGCGCCGATGGCGGCCAGGGGTTGCAGCACGCCGATTTCGTTGTTGGCGGCCATCACGCTCACCGCCAGGGTGCTGGGTTGCAGGGCCGCCTCCAGCGCGGCCAGATCCACCAGGCCATCGCCCTGCACCGGCAGCACGCTGAGTTCGAAGCCCAGCTGCGCCAGATAGCGCAGGGGATCCAGCACGGCCCGGTGCTCCGTGGCCAGGGTGATCAGATGCCGGCGCGTGCCCCCCGCCGCCAGTTCGGCCTCCGCCAGGCCCTTGAGGGCCAGGTTGTTGGCCTCGGTGGCGCCACTGGTGAACACCACCGCTTCAGGGGGCACCCCCAGGTGCTGAGCGATCTGGGCACGGGCTTGCTCCACGGCGGCTGCCGCCAGCAGGCCTGGCCTGTGCAGGCGGCTGGCGGGATTGGCGAACTGGGCACTCCACCAGGGCGCCATCGCCTCCACCACCGCCGGATCGCAGGGGGTGGTGGCCTGGTGGTCGAGGTAGGTGACGGCAGCTGGCATGCCGCTCCATGCTGGCAAGCACGGCTGCTTTGCGCCCTCCCATGGCCCGCTCCCTTGCTCCCCTGCTGGCTCCGTGGTTCTTGGCCGCTGGTGTGGTGGCGGGATCCTGGCCGGCCTCAGCGGATCAGGGCAGCCTCCCTAACCCCCAGGAGCAGCGCCCGCAGGGCCTGGTGCTGCTGCGGCAATGGCAAACCATGGAGGGCGTGCATGCCATCGGTGTCTACGGCGCCAAGGTGGATCCGGCGGATCCCGCCGCCCGCACCATCGGGGTGTGGTTGGAGGCGCCCACCGGCGTGAAGGTCGGCATCGACACTCTGCGCTGCAGCCCGGCGGCACCCATGCGGCTCACCCGCCAGGGCCGGGCCTTGTTGATCAAGGAGCTCAACCCCGGCGGCCCTGTGTCCGACGCCAACCGCCTCGATCACCAGATCTGGTGGGCGGCCTGTTTCCCGGAGCAGGCCGGCAAGGATCCCGCCACCCTGGGGGGCCTGGCGCGCCAGCTGGGCTACTCAGGCCAGCTGCGGGAGCAGCAGCAGGTGCTTCCTGGCAACCCTCGATAGATTGCGGCCAAAGCCTTCGTGCACCCCAGCGGGCCCATGAGCCTCGAACCCGATCTCCAGCCCGCCCCAGACGCCAGCGCCGAGCTGCCGGCCCCTGCCCCAGCGCGGCTGCTGCTGGTGGACGACGAGCCCGGCCTGCGCACCGCCGTGCAGACCTACCTCGAAGACGAGGGCTTCCAGGTGACCACCGCCGTGGATGGTGAGGACGGCTGGATCAAGGCCCAGGAGCTGCTGCCCGACCTCGAGGTCTGCCACAAGGCGGCCGACTGGGCGCTGCGGTACAACGAGTTCTTCAAGGAGGCCGAGTTCAAGTCGGCGCTCGAGGTCATCGCCGAGGGCAAGGCGCGCGCCGCGGCCTTCGCCAAGGGCGAGGCTCCTTGGACCACCCAGAAGGGGCCGGTCATCCGAGGCTACCGTTCGCGTCTCGATGGCTCCATCCAGCCGTATGGCATCGTCGTCCCCGAGAACGTCGGCCCCGGCCCGCTCCGGCTCGACTTTTGGTGCCACGGCCGCGGGGAGAACCTCAGCGAGCTCAACTTCGTGCAGGACCGCCGCAAGTCCG
>CALJTZ010000540.1 GCA_937975655.1 uncultured Synechococcus sp.
ATTTCTTCGGAGTCAATTAAAAATCGCGAGCGCCCGGCTGGCCTGCAGCCCGACTGGCGTCGGACGCTGCCGGCCAGCAGGTCAGACGGGGCGGCCACGAAGGGGGTAGGGAGGAGCCAGGCACGGTCCTCCGCCCCACCCATGGCGGTGGCCTGAGGCTGCTCAGCGGCGTTGCGCAGCGTGCCGCTGAGCAGCCTCAGGCCACCGACCCCCCGCGTAGGCATTCCACTGGCGCTCCGCCTCCGCCAGGGCCTGATCGCTGCTGATCTGGCCGAGCATGGCCCGCTGCAGCTGGGTGTACACAATCGCCTGGAGGCGTTTCACGCCGGGGCTGGCGGGCACCAGCACCCGGGCGCGGCCGAGGGTGTCGGCGGAGAGCAGCCGGGCCTGTAGCACCAGGGCCTCGGCCGGCTGGGCGGGCCGCTCGCGGCGCAGCTGCCGCTCCAGCTCTTGCAGGGCCCCGGCGGACGACGGCAACACCCGCGCCTGCTCCGCGAAGCGGGCCTGGTTGGCGGCGTTGGTGAGGAACAGAGCGAAGCTGGCAGCCGGCTTGGGCAAGCGGCTCTGTTTGGGCACCGCCAGGGTCATCACCGCCACATTGGCCAGGCCATCGCTGCCGGTGATTGGCGGGAAGGGGCGGGTGGCAGCGGCGATCCCGGGGGCATTGGTCTGGATGCTGCGCAGGAACTCGGCGCCGCTGCCCACCTGGGCCAGCTCACCGCTTTGATACAGCTCGATGGCCCGGCGATAGCCCTGGCTCACCACCTCCCGGGGCAGCAGGCCGCGGCGGTAGAGATCGGTCCAGAAGGCGAAGGCACGACGTCCGGCAGGACTGTTGAAAGCGGCGCGCTGACGGCCATCCAGCAGCGTCACCCCCATCTGCACCAGGGTTTCCAGCAGCTCAGCCGAGTCGTCCGGCACCACCGTGACGAACAGGGCGTAGCGGCCGGTGCGGCACTTCACCGCCTCGGCGTAGGCCGGCAACTCCTGCCAGGTGCGGGGCGGAGCGCTGTAGCCGGCCTTGGCGAGCAGGGCCGTGTTGGCCAGGGTGATCCGGGCGGTGAGATACCAGGGAATGGCGTATTGCTGGGGGGCGCCATCGGGGCCGGCGCTGCGGCCCGCCTGCCAGATCTGGGGCAGATAGCCGGAGGGCGCCGCCGGGGGCAGCACCGGATCCAGGGGCAGCAGCCCCCCCTTGCTGGCCAGGTTGGCGGCAAACAGGGGGTTGAGGTTCACCACATCGGGCGCCGTGCGCGCAAACACCGCCGCCAGCAGCTTGCGCTCCACCGAACCCCAGGGCACGTCGGTCCACACCACGTCGTAGCCGGGGTTCTGGCGCTCCCATTCAGCGATCACCCCCTGGATGTAGCCATTGAATTTGGGGGCCAGATCCAGGGTCCAGAACTGGATCTGCTTCTGATCTGCCTGGGGCGCCCGGCAGCCCCCCAGCAGCAGGGCAAGGCCAGCGGCAGCACCCGCCAGCCAACGACGCCGCGACACCAGATACGCCATGGCCATCAACCCCGCAGCGACGCCACCTGGCGCCAGCGCAACAACAACAGCGAACAGATCATCGGAGCCAGCAGTGCGGTGAGCAGGGTCTGCGCCAAGAGGATGTGAAGGCCGGCCTGCGGCCATTGGCCCTGGAGCTGGAACTGCAGCAGCAGGCTGCCCCCGAGAGCCAGGCTGCCCAGCAGGGCCAGCAGCCCCAGGCTGAAACTGCGCTCGATCGGGGCCCCGAGCCGGCCCAGCCGGCCCCACCACCAGCCGAGCAGCAGCAGCACCGGCACCTCTGTGGCGTCTCCTAGGTGGAGTGCATCCAGCACTAAGCCCAGGGACAGGCCAGCAATGGCGCCAGAACGAGGGCCATCCACCAGGGCCCAGGGCAACAGCCACAGCACCGCCCAACTGGGGGCCACCCCAGCGATCTTGAGGAAACCGGGGGAGGCCAGGGTCAACAGCGGCACCGCCAGACCCGTGGCCCCACACCAGCGCTGGCGATGCAGCACACCCATGGTTCAGCGGGTACTCCGGGTCACCACCTGCACCCAGTCCACCGCATCCACCGGGGCACTGAGCTGCACCACGGCGTCGGGGGCCGGCACCTGCTGCTCATCCACTGACTGCACCACCCCCATGGTGATGTTGGGCGGCACCAGGGTGCTGGCGGGCGAGGTCGTCACCACGTCGCCAGGGCGAACGCCCGTGTCCTTATCCAGGAACTGGAGCTTCGGCCTGGGCGTGCCAAGGCCCGTGAGCAGCCCATGGCGCTGGGTGCGGGCCACCCACACCCCCAGCCGACTGGAGGGGCTGGTGAGCAAGGCCACCCGCGCCGTGGTGGGCGTGACGCTGGCCACCCGGCCAAGCATGCCGCCAGGAGCCAGCACGGCATCGCCGGGGGCCACGCCATCGAGGCTGCCCTTGCCCAGCTCCAGCTGCTGCCACCAGCCACCGCTGTCGCGGGAGATCACGGCGGCACTGAGCTTGGCCCCGGGGGCGCGATCGAGGGCCAACAAGCCACGCAGGCGCAGGTTGTCCTGCTCCAACTGGGTGAGACGCGTCTGGTCGGCGAGCTGCTTGGCGGAACGCAGCCACTCGGACTGCGCCGACCCAGGCTAGAAGGGGC
>CALJTZ010000541.1 GCA_937975655.1 uncultured Synechococcus sp.
GGCGAGCTGCCTGGCGAGAGCGGCGGGCTTGAGCCCTTCGAGCTGTTGATCTTCCGCGGCTTCTCCAGCAGCGTCAGCCATCCCACGGCCTTTGATCCGGATCAACCGGCCCTGCCTGAAACGGCGCTGATCGCCTCGGCCGAACTGCTGCAGGGGCCGCTCAATCCGATGGCCGAGCAGCGACTGGCGGGCCCGGCGGCACCCACGGGCTTCCTGGAGCCAGCCGCCTGGGGCTGACCGAGTCAGTCCAGCACCGCCACGCAGCGGCCGCAGAGGCTGGGATGGGCGCTGTGCTGACCAATGTCGGTTTCGTAGTGCCAGCAGCGCTCACATTTCTGGCCGTCGGCCTTGGCAATCCGCACGCGCAGGCCCGCCTCGTGGGCCTCCGCCAGCACCTCGGAGCTGGCGGAGGCCCACGAGGCGCCGAGCTCCAGGCTCGACACCAATAGCCAGTCGGCCAGGTTGTCCACGCTGGGATGGGCTGAGGCTTCCAGCCACTGCAGGGCGGCGGCGAGGGGCGCGGCGGCTTCGCCATCCTCCAGGGCCAGGTGCACCTGCGACTCGAGCGAGGCGCCCAGGGCTCCGCTGGCCCGGCAGCTCTCCAGCTGGCGGTTCACCAGGGCCCGCAGCTCCAGGATCCGCTCCATCGGCTGTTCCAGCTCTGGTCGGCGCCAGGCGGCGGGGGCCGTGGGCCAGCCCCGCTCAAACACCGAGGCCTCGGCCACCGGGTAGGGCAGGTTCTGCCAGATGTCCTCAGCCATGTGGCACAGCACCGGTGCGATCAGGCCGGCCAGGCGCTCCACCACGGCGGACAGCACCGTCTGGCAGCTGCGACGACGGAATTCATGGGCTCCGCTCACGTAGAGCCGGTCCTTGGCGATGTCGAGGTAGACGTTCGACAGGTCCACCACGCAGAAGTTCTGCAGGGCCTGGAAGAAGCGGTAGAACTCGAAGCGCTCGAAGTCTCCCGTCACGCTGTCGATCAGGGCGGCGGTGCGTTGCAGCATCCACTGATCCAGCAGTGGCAGCTGGTCGTAGGGCACGGCATCGCGGTCTGGCGCGAAATCATGCAGGTTGCCCAGCAGGTAGCGGGCCGTGTTGCGCACCTTGCGGTACACGTCGGCCAGTTGCTTCACGATCCCCGGGCCTAGGGGCACGTCGGCCGAATAATCCACCGAGCTCACCCACAAGCGCAGGACATCGGCGCCGTAGGCCGGCTCCTGCTTTTCGTTCTTGCCGCCCTCCACCAGCACCGCTGGATCCACCACGTTGCCGAGGGATTTGCTCATCTTGCGGCCCTTCTCATCGAGGGTGAAGCCGTGGGTGAGCACCCGCTTGTAGGGGGCGTGGCCATTCACGGCCACCGAGGTGAGCAGGCTGCTCTGGAACCAGCCGCGGTGCTGATCGCTGCCTTCGAGATACAGATCGGCGGGGTAGTGGAGTTCGGGGGCACGGCTCTGGGCGCCCGCGATGCCCCCCAGCACGCCGGCCCAGGAGGAGCCGGAGTCGAACCACACATCCATGGTGTCGGTGCCCTTGCGCCATTGGCTGGCTTCTGCGGCGTAGGCCTCAGGCAGCAGGCCGGCCTCATCGCGCTGCCACCACACGTCGGCGCCGTGCTCGGCGATCAGCCCTTGGATGTGGCTGAGGGTGTCGGCATTGAGCAGCACCTCGCCGGTGGTGCGGTGATAAAAAACAGGAATCGGCACGCCCCAGGTGCGCTGGCGGCTGATGCACCAGTCGCCCCGCTCGCTCACCATCGATTCGATCCGGTTGCGGCCGCTGGCTGGTAGCCACTCCACCTGGGCGATGGCCTCCAGGGCTTGCTGGCGGAAGCCCTCCACCGAGGCAAACCACTGTTCGGTGGCACGGAAGATGGTGGGTTTTTTGGTGCGCCAGTCGTAGGGATAGCGGTGCTCGTAGCGCTCTTGCTTGAGCAGCACGCCGGTCTCCTCCAGCGCGCTGATGATGGTGGGGTTGGCGTCCTTGAGCACGTTGGTGCCGGCAAACGGACCGGCTTCGGCGGTGAGGTTGCCGGCCTCATCCACCGGGCAGAGCACCGGCAGGCCGTACTTCTTGCCGGTG
>CALJTZ010000542.1 GCA_937975655.1 uncultured Synechococcus sp.
CCGAACCTGCGGGTTGTCTTCGCCTTGTTGAAGCCCACCTTTCGGCGGCGCTCCATAGGATCCGAGCCACTGCCTGGTTGCCATGGCCGCCGCTGAGCTGCTGCAGCGCACACCCCTGTTCGACGCTGCCAGGACTGCCGGGGGACGCATGGTGCCCTTTGCCGGCTGGGAGATGGCCGTGCAGTTCAGCAGCCTGGTGCAGGAACACATGGCAGTGCGCCAGGGCTGCGGGGTGTTCGACATCTCCCACATGGGCGTGCTCACCCTGCGGGGCGATGGCGCCAAGGATGCCCTGCAGGCCCTGGTGCCCACCGACCTGTTCCGCATCGGCCCTGGCGAGGCCTGCTACACGGTGCTGCTCAACGACCAGGGCGGCATCCGCGATGACGTGATCGTCTACGACCAGGGGCAGGTAGCTCACAGCGATGGCCGCGCCGGCCAGCTCCTGCTGGTGATCAACGCCGCCTGTGCCGCCTCCGACACGGCCTGGCTGCGCAGTCAGCTGGAGCCCGAGGGCATCACCATCGCCGACCGCAAGGGCGACGGGGTGCTGTTGGCCCTGCAGGGCCCCGAGGCCCAGGCTCGCCTAGAGGCCCTGAGCGGGGCCAACCTGAGCGGCCTGCCCCGCTTCGGCCACCGTGAGCTGGACCTGGCCGGCGCCACGGCCTTCGTGGCGCGCACCGGCTACACCGGCGAAGACGGCTTCGAGCTATTGCTGCCCCGCGACCCGGGCCTGGCCCTCTGGACCCAGCTGCTGGCCGAGGGCGTGGTGCCCTGCGGCCTGGGGGCCCGCGACACCCTGCGCCTGGAGGCAGCCATGCACCTCTACGGCTCGGACATGGACACGACCACCACGCCCCTTGAGGTGGGGCTGGGCTGGCTGGTGCACCTGGAGATGCCGAAGCCGTTCATCGGCCGCGCGGTGCTGGAGCAGCAAACGGAGCAGGGCGTGCAGCGGCGACTGGTGGGGCTGGAGCTGCAGGGCCGGGCCATTGCCCGCCATGGCTATCCCGTGCTGCACAACGACCAGCTGGTGGGGCAGATCACCAGCGGCAGCTGGTCCCCCACCCTCAACAAGGGCATTGCCTTGGCCAGCGTGCCAACGGCGCTGGCCAAGGTCGGAACCGAACTGACGGTAGAGATCCGGGGCAAGGCCGAGCCAGCACTCGTGGTGCGTCGCCCCTTTTACAGAAGGGTCACCACGCCGGTGGCGATATCGAAATAGCTGCCCCGCACGGTGACCTTGCCAGCGTCAACCGCCGAACGCAGCACCTCGCTCTGAGCCACCAGGGTTGCGGCGGCGGCACGCACATTGCCCTTGATCACGGCTTCAAGACCGTCGCCGGGCTTGATGCTGGCGCCTGGACTGCGTCAACCGGGAGCAAGTGATGTCGCAACAGGCTTTGACGTTGGTTGTTTCAAAGTGCGGAGTAATCGTCACCATATCTAGTGCTCTGTTGTTGGGCGGCTGCGTACAGGCGCCCAAGCAAATGTACGTTTGGGGTGGCTATCAGGCGCAGGTTTATGAGCATTTCAAGGGCGACGGAAGAGCCCTTTAGAACAGCTTCAAGTTCTGGAGACGCAGCTGCAAACTACTGCTGCCAATCGAGCGGCTATTCCACCCGGTCTGCACGCTCATGTGGGTTTGCTCAAGCTGAAGGTGGGCCAAGTGGACGAAGGTATTCGTCACCTTGAGACG
>CALJTZ010000543.1 GCA_937975655.1 uncultured Synechococcus sp.
TGGCCGGACTCTGTTGGAGGGTGAGGGTCGGGTTGGCTCCCGGGCCTCCCCTCAACTTCAAAGTAAGCCTTCTGGCTCGTGTTGGAGGCTGGCTGATGTTCCTGTTCCCGTACCTCCTGAAGTCCGCAGCGCCCACGTTTCGATGTGCTGCCCGCATGGATTGGGAGTCGGCTACATCAACACGGCAACCAGAAGCCGCCTCCGGCCACACCTGCGAGCCGATCCTCTGATCGCCATGGGCTTCCGCTTCCGCCACTCCACCCGCCTGGGTCCCCGTAGCCAAGGGCGGGCTCAGCTCGATCTCAGTGGGCGGGCGGGTTGATGATTTCGCGACAGCAACCCTTCTGAGCCGAAAAGACATGACCTGGTCTTCCCAGCGATGAGAGTTGAAACAGACCTGAACACGCCTCTTAGCCTGGTTCAGGTCTTTCTGTTCCATGGCTGACAACCTGGCTAAACAGCGGCCACCGGAACCATGAACGATGCAACCCAACCTGTGGCTCCAGGGAGTTTGCGCCGCTGCCTGGGCCCGGTTGCGGTCACCGCCCAGGCCGTGGGCACGGTGGGGCTGACCCTGACGGCGGTCTTCAACATCCCCCAGGCGATGCGGACGGCGGGCAGCGCCACCTGGATCAGTTACGCGCTGGCGCTAGTGGTAGTGCTGCTGGTGGGTGAAACCCTGGTGCTGTTCCGCCGGCTGCCGGGGAATGCCAGCGGGATTGCGGGCTATGTGGCCACGGGTCTCGGTGGCCGCCTAGGTGCAACTGCCAGCTGGACGCTGCTGCTGGGCTATGGCGCCACATTGCTGGGCTGCCTGGTGTTCTTTGGCTTCTTCCTTGAGCAGTTGCTGCTGCATCTGGGCTGGCAGGCACCGCGGCTGCTGGCCTATCTGATCGGCGCTTTGGGCTGTCTGGAGCTGGCCCGTCGCGATGTGCAGCTCTCCACCCGCACGATGCTGATCACCGAGTCGATCTCTGCACTGATCATCCTCACGCTCACCCTGGCGATCGTGCATCAGGGTTGGGGAACGACGGATCTGCAGGCGATCAACCCGCTCCGCGATACGGCCGCCCAGGTTCGCTCCGGGCTGATGGTGGCGGTGCTGAGCTTCACCGGCTTTGAGAGCGCCGCCAATCTGGGTGGAGAAGCACTCCAGCCTGAGCAGTCCGTCCCGCGCGGCATCCGCACCGCCGTTCTGCTCGCTGGTGTGCTGTTCATGGTGTGGGGGGCGTTCCTGCCCGAGGGCCTGGCCTGGCTGCCGGCGGAGGCGAGGCAGAGCCTTGATCCCCTCAGCGCCCTGGCGGAGCAGTTGGGGATCCCCGGCGCCGGATTGTGGATCAAGGTGGGCGCGGTGCTGTGTTTGTTTGGCACGTCCCTAGGAGCGCTCACGGCGCTGGCCCGGCTCGTTTACGGCCTGGCAGAGCAGCGGCTGCTGGCACGCCGGCTGGCACGGGTGCATCCGCACTACGGAACCCCGGCCCGGGCATTGCTGGCGGCGGGCTTGCCACTGCTGGTCGGCGGGGCGGTGGTGGTGCAGCGCGACCTGAGCATCAGCCAGATCTTCGGGTTGTTCGGCGGTTTTTCTGTGTTGTGCTTTCTGCTGGTGTACGGGCTGGTGGCCCTCGCCAGCCTGAGGGTGGCGCTGCCTGGCAATTCCCCATGGCGTCAGCGACTGGTGGGGGGCAGCTGCCTGGTGGCGGTGAGCGTGATGGCGCTGGCCTACCTCTCCGGCGTGGTGGGCCAGCAGAACGGCATGTTGCTCAGCTTCGTGGGCCTGCTCCTGCTGGGAGCGCTGCGGGCCTGGTGGGCGGTTCCTGCTGGCGCCTGATTCCATAGGCGGGATGCCTAAGTTTTGACATCGGCCAAAACTCCCGCTCGACACCTAGCCCTAGGTACGAGCGCCGGCAGCTACGCCCGGGGCCAACGCTCAGGGCTTTGTTGTGCTTTTGGGGGAATGGTTAATCGTCGTCGCTGGAAGGGAGGCTCTTTAAAACATATTCCCAGCCCAGGAACATGAAACCATTATTCCGCAGGTGGGCTGGCTTTTCCGGAGTCTCCCTAGCGTTGCCCTAACGAGCGAAGTGGATCATGCAGGTGGATTGTACCCAGGGTAGCCAGGCTCAATAATGGTAATCGCGGCTTCGCCAACAGGAGTGATGAAAACATCCATTAGTCGGACATCCCTCTTGGAGAGATTTGCTGCTGACATTGGAATATTGGACGGCATGTAATAGTATGAACCCACAGGATTAAAGCTATTCGGGAATCCTTCGACAAAGTCTGTGATGCGCCCCTTGCCGCCAACCACAAATGTAGTCCCTCCGCTCTCGTGAACATGAATTCCAACACGAGTGCCTGCCTTGCGTGTTCCAAGCATCACTGAGACATGCTGGCCGCCAACAATCTTGTCCACAACCTCTACCGTATTCTGCAGAGGCAGTAGGCGCCCTGGCGGGGTGGAGCCATTAATGGTCGTCGTGCCGTAGCTCCAGTCCATACCAGTTGCATCCGGATGCTCGTCGTAGAACTCTGTCCTGATTGAATTCACCAAACCGGTGATGCGGTCGACGCTGACTTTCTTTTCCCTCGAAAGTCGCTCGACGGTCCGCTGGTTAACCGAACTCAGACCTGAGATCTTTCCCATGAATAATAAGCAGACAATCAAACACTAGCCACTGGCCTTCGTCCGTCAAGCTTTTGGCTCGGGTGACGCGATATTCGCCCCAAAGGACGAATGCGGTCTGCATCATAAGCCTGGCAAGAAGATTCCTTATTAGTGTTTCCCTATCGGACTTCCACGATCTGGCGATTGCAATTGTGTGGTCTTGACGACTTCCGGTGGGCTGCGGGTGCGGTAGTCAAGGTTGACTGAGCTGGAGAGCTCTTAGAAGGACCTTAGTCCCGGATTTGTTGGAACATCCCCGTGGCTCCGGCCCGCTGGCAAGGGGCACGTTGCCAAACCGGAACATGCGTCCAGCTTGGCTTTTTTGAGTAGACCTAATCGTAAGCACTGAATCATATCCTCTGCCCTGGCACCGTATGTCGAGCGAAACAGACGTGGCGGCCTCACACCCACTTGTCAGTTAAACAACGTGGTGGGACTACACAACCAGGGCGCTTTCTTTCAGTCAGAGTCTGCGAGGGGTGGAGCATTTTTTCTGTGGGCTTTGCCTTCTTCTTGATTCTGATCGGGTACGAGATTCATGGATCAGTGGCTTGAACTATTCCTTTGTTCAGATCTTGCCCGAGAGGAGCACCACAGCCAGCAAAAGTCCGGCTAGAACCAATTCATTCAGCATCGTGTCCACGGACCTGCCTGGTTCCAGATGATGTCTTGATTGTCGGTGGTCAACCATCAAGCCCGCGCCCCCCATGTGGGGGCAAATCACCCCCAGAAGGGGACTAGGCCTGGGTGCCGTCTTGGAGGGAGCATGCCTGAATTCGCATCGATTGCCATGGCGACTTACAAGGTCACGCTCTTAAATGCCAACCAAGGCCTCAATCGCACGATCGACTGCGCCGACGATCAAGCGATCTTTGATGCAGCTGCGGATCAATCTATCGATCTGCCAGTCTCCTGCCGGGCGGGATCATGTTCCTCCTGTGCTGGTAAGTTAATTAGTGGAACGGTCAACCAGGATGATCAGGCCTTCCTCGATGAGGACCAGATTGCAGCTGGTTTTGTGCTGACATGCGTGGCTATGCCGACCTCAGATTGCAGGGTCGAAACCCATGCCGAGGAGGCGCTCTATTGAATGCCTGAACGGGCGGTGATAGTAGCGAGCTACGCCAGCTAGGGGGGGGTATCCGCTGATCGGCCATCTCACGATCCGAGCTTTCCGCGCTCTGAGCTACATCAGCTAGTCGGCCGCGGCGGGATCCACTGGGACGAACAGGCCCGTCAACCCTACTGCCGCTTCTGGACCCAGAGCTTGATCGCCTCGTCCCTGGTGATTTCTTAGCGGCACTTGAAAAGCAGAGATTGGCCTGGGATCAGCTCGCCGGTGGTGCATTCAGATCCTGGTGCCAAAACGCGTTGAACCAGAAAAAACAACACAGCCGGAACAATCTCAAGAGCAACGGTTAGCGGCTCGCATGCTCGCCAGCCATTAATGGCAGGTCCTTCAGTGCGCGGGTGAGCTGCTTGACCTCCTCAGCCTATGCCCCGCAGTGCTAGCGCCAGCGCTTGCAGGTAGACCATGAGATCCCTATGACGCTGCAGATATGAGCAAAGGCTTTCCCCTCAGTTATCAGCTGCTCAGCGGTTTTGATCTTTCAGACATTCTGCTCAGGAGCGCGAAGGATTCGTTACATCGTGGATTTACTGCCGGGGGCGGGGGCAACGCCATCCCATGTGAAACCTTGTTGCCAGCGCTGACAGGGGCAGCAACCCTTTACACAATGAGGATAGAACCTGCCGGATCGTGTGATGGCCTCTACTGAAACGTTACCTCTGAGTTCAACGGGTGCCGATCAAACAGCCACTGCAAGTCCACTGAGCACTTGGGCCGAGAACTACACCATCACCCTTGATCCCTTGCAGGGACGCAAAGCTCGCTTCCCCACCTTGCAATCGTTCAGCTCAGGGGTGACCGAAAACGGTGAGTGGGTGTTAATCGGTGGTCGCACCAATGGGCTACACAACTTCACCAACAAGGGCACCATAAACTTTCCGCCATCACATCAGAATGATCGGATCTGGGTGTATGACCCCGCGCAAGAGCGCAGTTGGTCACGTCCGCTTTCCAAGTCGGGCCTGAGTGCCGCTAAGCAGCTCTCGCTCTCAACCACCAACGCCGAACAGCTTCAGCAGGGCGATGTGCTGTTTCGCGTGGGTGGTTATGTGTATGACGAATCCTCCAAGACCTTTCAGACCCGCAATCGTCTCAGCGCAATTGACCTGGGCGACCTGGCCGACTGGGCAAAAGGGAAATCGAAACAGCTGCCACAGAACAGTGTGCTGTCGGTGAAGGGCGAAGCGATAGATGTGAATGGGGAACCAACCCATCTATTTGCTGTTACCGGAGGCGAACTGCTGGCAGGTCGGCGGGATGGTCAAGCGCAGCTGATCTTTGGACAGGATTTCAAAGGCGGCTACACGTCAGGCAGCAATGGCCTCTACACGTCTCAGGTTAGAAACTTCAACATTGATTATCAACCCAAACGAGGCAAGCTGTCCTACTCGCTAAATAGGGTCACAGAACCAAACGACAGTCTCTACCGGCGGCGCGATCTGAATGTAATCACACAGCTAGATCGCAATGCCAAAGGGAAGCTCGTGCAGGAGGCTGCTGCTCTCGCTGGCGTCTTCTACAACGGCGAGGGCGTCTGGACCGTGCCAGTAGGGATCGATCTGCTCACAGGCCAACCCACGATGCCAGACCCCAATAATCCGGCCACCTTCCGGCAGGGCTTCAACCAATACACAGCTGCCAACCTAGGGCTCTACTCCCGCAACGAAGACAGTCAGACCAACTTGATCTTTGGTGGAATCTCCGCACTCATCTTGGACCCAAGCGGTGAGCCGTACTACGTCAATCGAGACAACGAGA
>CALJTZ010000544.1 GCA_937975655.1 uncultured Synechococcus sp.
CGCGGCGCTGGCCTGCACGGCCTGGGAGATGGGCACGTGGTCCCAGCCCGGCGCGCCGAAGGGCACGGCCTCGCCGCTGTCCAGGTCGGTGGCCACCAGCACCAGGCGGCGCTGCAGCTGGCGGATCGCTGGATCCTCTCGCGCCTGGCGCGGGTGAACCGCGAAACCGCCGAGCGCTACGGCAGCTACGCCCTTGGGGAAGCGGCGAAGGGGCTCTATGAGTTCGCCTGGAATGAGGTGTGCGATTGGACCATTGAGCTGCTCAAGCGGCGCCTCAACCCCGGCGACAATCCCAGCCCTGAGGCCCTTGCGGATCAGCGCACCGCTCGCCAGGTGCTGGCCAAGGTGCTGCAGGAGCTGCTGGTGATGCTCCATCCCCTAATGCCCCACCTGAGCGAGGAGCTCTGGCATGGGCTCACGGGCGAGCCCGAGGGCGCCTTCCTGGCCCTGCAGCCCTGGCCGGCGCTGAATGGGGCCGCCCTTAACGACGGCCTAGAGGCCCAGTTCGCTGAGCTGATCGAGGCGATTCGCGTGGTGCGCAATCTGCGGGCGGTGGCCGGGCTCAAGCCGGCCCAGCCGGCGCCGGTGCAGTTTGTGACGGGCCGCGGCGAGCTGGCAGCCCTGCTGCAAGAGGCCACGGCCGACATCACTGCCCTCACTCGCGCCGAGAGTGTGGCGGTCTTGAGCCCTGCTGGGGCCGAGGCCGCCCCAGGCCAGCGGGCCCTCGCGGGGGTGTGCGGCGAGCTGCAGGTGCTGCTGCCGATCGAGGGCCTGGTGGATCTCGAGGCCCTGCGCGGCCGGCTGGAGAAAGACCTGGCCAAGGCCGAGAAGGAGATCAGTGGCCTGGCGGGCCGCCTGGCCAACCCCAACTTTGCGGGCAAGGCGCCGCCGGAGGTGGTGGCCGAGTGCAAGGCCAACCTGGCCGAGGCCGAAGCCCAGGCGGAGTTGGCTCGCCGCCGCCTGGCCGATTTAGGGGCCTGAGGCTTCGTCGCTGCTCTGCTGGTCCGAGCCAGCGGCCGTGAGCCGGTGCAGGGCGCTGTAGTCGAGGTCGTCGAGGCCGGCTGCGGTCGCCCGCTCCAGCAATTGGGCCAGACCGTTGAGTCCCTGCGCGTTGAGTCCGGCGCCGGTGGCGGCGTCCAGGAACAGCCGCAGGTCCTTGCGCAGGTGGGCGGTGGGGAAGTTGGGGTTGCTGTAGTCGTCGGCCAGTTCCTTGGCCAGCTTCTTGTCGAAGGTTGGGGCGTAGAGGGCGCTGGCGCGCAGGATCGCCATGAACGCCTCCACCTCCACGCCGCCACGCTGCACCAGGTGCAAGCTGAGGCTGAAGCTGTGGGTGAGGCTGGCGATCAGCTGGTTGAGGGCCAGCTTGGCGTGCAGGGCCGCTCCGACAGGTCCGAGATGGCGCGGTTCGCCGCCGAGGGCGGTGAGCACCGGCCGCGCCCGCTCGAGATCGGCCAGCTCACCACCCACCATCACCTGCAGGCAACCGGCCAGGGCCTCCGGCCGGCTGCCCAGCACGGGGGTTTCTAGATAGCTGGCACCCCGCTGTTGCAGGGCGATCGCCAGGTGGCGGCTTTCGGCCGGCGCGATGGTGGCCACCTGCAGCACCAGCCGCCCCGGCAGGGCGGTGCCGGCTTGGTGGACCAGCACCTCCTCAGTGACGGGTCCGTCACTGAGCACGGTGATCACGAGATCGCCCGCGGCTACAGCGTCGGCCGGGCTGGAGGCGAGCTGGGCTCCCGCTGCTATCAGGGCCTGGGTGAGCTCCGGCCGCCGATTCCACACGTGGAGCGGGTAGCCGCTCGCCAGCAACCGCTCGCCGATCGCCGTGCCCAGTAGGCCGCACCCCAGCAGGCTGATCTCCATCGGTTGTGCCCGCAGGGGCCGTCAAGTTACCGGCGCAGCCTGGCCCCTTAGCGTCACCCCATGGATCGACCGACTCCGCCCCCAGCCTTCAAGCCCCTGCTGCACTGGCTGCCGCTGCTATTGGCGCTGCCCCTGCAGGCCATTGCGGCCCCTGAAGCTGAGCAGGCCATCCGGGCCGACTACCGCTGCCTGGGCCGCTTCGATGCGGTGGATGTCACCGCCCTGTTCTTCAACCAGGCCCCCGCTGAGTTGGTGCTGCTGGTGGGGGAAACGGCCACGCGCTTGCCCCAGCGGCTGGCCGCGGATGGCGGTCGTTATGGCGCGGGCAACCAGGAGTTCAGGATCAAGGGGGATCAGGCCAGCTGGCTGCAAGGCTCAGCGCCGCCGATGCGCTGCGGGCCCAGGCCGTGATCGATCCGAGTGGCTTCAGCCTCGATTGGCACAGCTGGTTGCCGGCCCTGCAGTCGCCCCGCGGCGCCGTGGCCTTCGTGCCGCTGTATGCCCTCTGGGTCACGCTGCTACTGCCGGGGGTGTGGGCCTCGATGCTGGCCGGCGCCCTCTATGGCACCTGGTGGGGGAGTGCGGTGGTGTTCATCGGCGCCTGTCTTGGTGCGGAGGCTGCGTTCCTGCTCGGCCGCCATTGGCTGCGGGACTGGGCTCGCAGTCGGCTGTCGGCCCTGCCGAAGCTGCAGGCGGTGGAGCAGGCCGTGAGCCGCGAGGGGCTCAAGCTGGTGCTGCTCACCCGGTTGTCGCCAGCGTTCCCCTTCAGCCTGCTCAACCTGGCCTACGGGCTCAGTGAGGTGAGCCTGCGCGATTACACCCTGGGCTTGATCGGCATCCTGCCGGGCACGATCCTCTTCTGCGGCCTGGGAGCGCTGGCGGGGGATGCGGCCCGCTTTGGTGAGGTGCTCTCCGGCCAGGCCGATCCCGGGACATGGGCCCTGCGGATCACGGGCATCCTGGCCACCGTGGCGGTGGTGTGGCTGGTGGGCCGGGCGGCGCGGCGGGCCCTCCAGGCGGCGGACCCCAGCTGATCTGCCGGAGTGCACGTCAGGGTTGATCGGGATCCGGCAATCGCCAGTCCCGCAGGGCGGCGATGGCCACAAACCAGCCCAGGCGTAGGCGGCTCAGCAGGTCCGTAGGGCTGGCCAGCTGGTCGTACTTGGCGCGGCCGCACTCGGTTTTCACCCAGCGGTAGGCCCGGGGCTGGCGGCCGGTCATGGGGGCGATGGCGAGCATCGGCACGCTAGAGCTGCGGGCCGAGCCATGCTTGATATCTCCCTGCCCGGAGCTCGCCATGGTTCGCCACATCCCGTTGATTGCGCTGCGCCCTGTTGTGCTGGGGGTTGCGGCGCTGGTATTTGGCGGCGGAGCCGCCGCCCAGGCGGCCGTGTGTCTGCGCCCCGGCTTTCCCGTGGGCTGCACGGTGGGTGCTGGGCCGGTGGTGAATCCCAGCCCTGGTGTGGGGGTTGGCGCTCCGGGGGTGGGTGTGCGCCCTGGGGCCGGCCCTGCCCCGGCGCCGGCTGCGGCGGGGCAGGGCGTAGGTCCCAACGCTGGCGGCCCTGTGAACCGGGCCGGCTGGCGCTGATCGTCAGGGGCCTGTCTGGGGCTGCAGCAGCTGCAGCAGTCCCGCCTCATCCAGCACCACCACGCCCAGGCTCTCGGCCTTGCTGAGTTTGCTGCCGGCTTCCGCGCCAGCCACCACATAGCTGGTTTTCTTGCTCACCGAACCGGTTACCTTGCCGCCCGCGGTTTCGATCATGGCCTGGGCCTGGGAGCGGCTCAGGCTGGGCAGGGTGCCGGTCAGCACAAAGGTTTGGCCCGCCAGCGGTGCTGCACCGTTGCCATCCTCCGCTTCAGGGCTGGCCGCCAGGGAGAAGCCCAGCCGCTCCAGCTGGCTCAGCAGTTGCTGGTTGGCGGGGGTGGCCAACCACTGCTGCAGCGATTGGGCGATCTCGCCGCCGATGCCGTACACGGCCGTGATCAGCTCCGGCGTGCCCTCGGCGGCCGTGGCCAGCTCTGCCGCACTGGGGAAGGCCTTGGCCAGGGCCTTGGCGTTCACCTCGCCCACGTGGTGGATGCCCAGGCCGTAGAGCTGCCGGTGCCAGGGCTGGGTTTTCGAGGCGGCCAGTGCCGCCACCAGGTTGTCGGCGCTCTTGCTGCCCATGCGCTCGAGGCTGGCCAGCAAGGCCGCATCCAGGCCGTAGAGATCGGTGATAGAGCGCACCAAGCCCCGGTCCACCAGCTGTTCGATCAACTTGCTGCCCAGGCCGTCCACATCCAGGGCGCCCTTGCTCACCCAGTGGCGCAGGGCGCCCCGCAGGATCGCCGGGCAGCTGCTGTTCACGCAGCGGGTGGCCGCTTCTCCCTGCTCGCGCACCAGCTCGGAACCACACTCCGGGCAGGTGTGGGGCAGGTCCAGCCGCTGTGCATTTGCCGGGCGCAGCTCGCTCAGCACCCGCACCACCTCGGGAATGATTTCGCCGGCCTTGCGCACCACGACCGTGTCGCCGCTGTGCAGGTCGAGTTCGGCCAGGCGATCGGCAGATCGGAAGAGCGTCGTGT
>CALJTZ010000545.1 GCA_937975655.1 uncultured Synechococcus sp.
TACGAGATAGTACAAGGTGACTGGAGTTCAGACGTGTGCTCTTCCGATCTTTCCAGTAGCAACAACCGCATCTCGCGCAGGGTTTCCCGATTTGGCACCGGTTTTCCGGCATCGTCGGCGTGGCGAACCAACACGAAGGTTTCGGCAAACAGTGCAACTTCGGTCAAGGACGGTTCAGAGACCGGCAGCGCCACCAGCGCGGTATCAATCCGGCCTTCCGCCAATTCTTGCAGCAATTTCTGCGTTAAAGACTCGCGGATATGCAGGTCAAGACCGGCGCTAACCTGCGTTAGCCTGCTAATAATCGCGGGCAGCAAATACGGCGCCACGGTTGGAATCACCCCAATGCGCAACCGCCCCAACAGCCGATCTTGCGAGGTGCGCGCCAGATCTTCCAATTCATCCACCGAGCGCAAAATACCCCGCACGCGCGGTGCAAATTGCTCGCCAAACTGTGTCAAACGCACCTGCCTCGCGCTGCGTTCGAACAGATTGCACCCCAGCTCTTGCTCTAACTCTTTGATCTGCATCGAAAGCGCCGGTTGCGAAATGGCGCAGGCATCCGCCGCGCGGCCAAAATGGCCATGCCGTGCCAAAGCTTCGAAATAGCGCAGGTGTTTCAGCGTAAGATTCATCATAAGCCACCCTTATCAAAGCTATCAGAAAATCCAACTTAAACTAATCGCATTCCAGTCGTAGAACTTAGGCAGGGAGTTGAGCACCGTCACGTCATAGCCCTGGCGCTCCAGCTCGCGGGCGGCCTGGATGCCCGGCCGGTGGTCGCCCAGGTCGTCGCGGTTCACGCCGTCCAGCACCTGGGGGGGCGGGGCTCCAGGGGCCAGGGTTTCCCGCGCCACCAGGGCCAGCAGCCCGTGCAGTTCGCGCTTGCAGGCGTAGCAGCGATCGGCGGGGTTGCTGCTGTAGGCGGGATCCTCCAGCTCGGCCGTGGGGATCTCCCGGTGGCGGATGCCCATCCAGTGGGCCTGCAGGCGCGCTTCATCCAGCAGATGGGGGGCCAGGGCAGGAGAAACGCCGGTCACGGCTAGGGCCCGATCCCCCAGTTGCTCCGCGGCGATGGCCGCCACCAGGGCGCTGTCCACGCCGCCGGAGTAGGCCACCAGTACGGCGGGATAGACAGCCAGGTGGGTGCGGAGCCCGGCCAGGGCGTTCTCCAGCTCTGGCGGCAGGGCTTCAACGGCGCGATGCACGGGCCTCACCAGGCTCAAAGAGGGCACAGCAGGGCCTGCGGCCCTCGTTAGGATCCAACGGTAAGTGGCCCGGCTATGGCCCCGCAGGCAACCACCGCCACCACGTCCAGTCGCAGCGGCACCGGCCGTGGCATCGGGATCCGTACCGCTGCCGATAGCAGTGAGCGGGCCCGGGGTCAGTTGCACGTCTACGACGGGGAGGGCAAGGGCAAGAGCCAGGCAGCCCTGGGCGTGGTGCTACGCACGATTGGCCTCGGCATCTGCGAGCAGAAGCGCACCCGGGTGCTGCTGCTCCGCTTCCTCAAGGGGCCCGGCCGTTCCTACGACGAGGACTCCGCCATTGAAGCTCTGCAGCAGGGTTTCCCTCACCTGATCGACCAGGTGCGCACGGGTCGTGGGGAGTTCTTCACGGCGGATGAGGCCACCCGCTTTGATCAACAGGAGGCCCAGCGCGGCTGGGATATCGCCAAGGGCGCCATCGCCAGCGAGCTCTATTCGGTGGTGGTGCTCGATGAGCTCAACCCCGTGCTCGATCTGGGCCTGCTCGAGGCTGACGACGTGGTGCGCACCCTGGCTGCCAAGCCGCCGGGCATGGAAGTGATCGTGACCGGGCGCGGGGCTCCCCGCCAGTTGGTGCAGATCGCTGACCTGCATTCAGAGATGCGAGCCCATCGCCGCGATGACCGCCGCACCGCGGGCTTCGACCCCGACCTCGAGGCCGACCAGGCGCAAGGGCTCGAGGGGATCGAGATCTACACGGGGGAAGGCAAGGGCAAGAGCACGAGCGCCCTTGGCAAGGCCCTCCAGGCCATCGGCCGCGGCATCAGCCAGGACAAGAGCCATCGGGTGCTGATCCTGCAATGGCTCAAGGGCGGTAGTGGTTACACCGAAGACGCCGCCATCGCTGCCCTGCGGGAGAGCTATCCCCATCTTGTGGATCATCTGCGCTCCGGGCGCGATGCGATCGTGTGGCGCGGTCAGCAGCAGCCGATCGACTACGTGGAGGCGGAGCGCGCCTGGGAGATTGCCCGCGCTGCCATCTCCAGTGGGCTCTACAAGACCGTGATCCTCGATGAGCTCAATCCCACGGTGGATCTCGAGCTGCTGCCGGTGGAGCCGATCGTGCAGACCCTGCTGCGTAAACCGTCGGAAACCGAGGTGATCATCACCGGCCGCTGCAAGCACCAACCGGCCTACTTCGACCTGGCCAGCGTGCACTCGGAGATGGTGTGCCACAAGCACTACGCCGAGCGCGGCGTGGATCTCAAGCGCGGGGTGGATTACTGAGGGCCGCAGCCCTCAGTAGCGGGGCACGCTCGGATCCACCTCCTGGCTCCAGGCATCGATGCCGCCGGCCACATTGATGCCCTCGATCCCGGCGCGCTTGAGTGCGATGAGGGCCTTGGCGCTGCGGCCGCCCAGCTTGCAGTGGGCGTAGAGCGTCTTGCCCGCCGCCAGCTGTTGGATGCGTTCCACGGCCGTGCCGTTCTCGATCTGATCGAGGGGGATCAGGACGGCGCCGGGGATCACGGCAATGTCCGCTTCGGGGGGGTTGCGCACATCGATCAGCACCAGGCCACTGGTGTCGCCATCCAGCAAGGTTTTGAGTTCGCTGACGCTGATGCTCTCCACGGCTCCGGCCTCCTCCTGGCCCGGGGCGCTGCCGCCCACACCGCAGAACTCCTGGTAGTCGATCAGTTTGTCGATCACCGGCCGCTCGGGGTTGGGCCGCAGCTTCAGCTCCCTGAACTTCATGCCCAGGGCGTCGAACAGCAGCAGCCGGCCGCTGAGGGTGGTGCCGATGCCAGTGATGATCTTCACCGCCTCGGTGGCCTGGATCACGCCGATGATTCCGGGCAGCACGCCCACCACGCCACCTTCGGCGCAGGAGGGCACCATGCCCGGCGGCGGCGGCTCGGGGAACAGGTCGCGGTAGTTGGGGCTTTCGGCATCCAGGTTGAACACCGTGGCCTGGCCCTCGAAGCGGAAGATCGAGCCGTACACATTGGGCTTGCCCAGCAGCACACAGGCATCGTTGACCAGATAGCGGGTCGGGAAGTTGTCCGTACCGTCGCAAACGATGTCGTACGGGCGCACGATGTCGAGAGCGTTCTCACTCGTGAGCGCCGTTTCGTAGAGATCAACCTGGCAATGGGGGTTGATCTCGAGGATGCGGGCCTTGGCCGATTCGATCTTGGGCTTGCCGACCCAGCTGGTGCCATGGATCACCTGCCGCTGCAGGTTGCTGTGGTCGACGACGTCAAAGTCGACGATGCCAAGGCGACCCACGCCGGCAGCGGCCAGGTAAAGCAGCAGAGGTGAACCCAGACCACCGGTGCCCACGCACAGCACCGAAGCGGCCTTGAGGCGCTTCTGCCCCTCCATGCCCACCTCGGGCAGGATCAGGTGGCGGGCAAAGCGGGCCACCTCATCGGGGCTCAGCTGAATGCCACTGGTGTCGAGGGGAAGCATGGGCCTCTGGGCGCTTTCCAGCTCCCTACTCTCCCAAATGCTCGGTCGGGTTCAAGCGTCCGCGCACACAACCAGTTGCAGCGGCCTGGCCTGGGGCTCCTTCTCACCCTCCCCCGCCGCAATCCACCAGGCCCCAAAGGCCTGAGCGCCGTGGGACAGGCCGCTGCGGATCAGCATCAGCGTGGGCCCCACGCAGAGCTGCAGATCGGTGCTCGAGGGCCTGGCGGCACTGCTGGGGTGGCTATGGGCCGCACCGATCACCTGGAGCTGCCGCTGGCGCGCCCATTTCTGGGCCAGCAGCTGCTCACGTGGATCCACGGCGAAGCGGTGACCCCGTTCGCTGGCCGGCTCCCAGCGGTTCAGACATGGCCACACCCGCATCAGCTGCAGCTGGGCGGAAGCCTGGTGTCCCAGCAGCAGCGCGCAACCTTCCAGGGGGTGTGCGGCCTGAAACAGCTGCTCCAGAACGATCAGGCAATGCCGATCTATGCGCAGGAGCTCTGGCCATGGGGCAGTCACCCCGATACCTTATGACCGCTGAACAATCAAGACTCCTGCCTCCATGACTGACGAGACCACCGATCTGAAGGAGCAGGTGAGCACCGCGGCTGAGGAGGCCGGCGCCAGCTTCAGTGAGCGCTACAGCGAAATCCTCGGCAAGGTGAACGAGACCCTCGACAAGGTCGACTGGAACCAGATGGGCCGCATCGGCAAGGGTGTGGGCGTGCTGGTGGCCGTGATCGTTGCCCAGGTGCTGATCAAGGGCGTGCTGGACACCATCAATCTGTTGCCTGTGGTGCCCGGCCTCCTCGAGCTGTTGGGCCTGGTGGTGGTCGGCCAGTGGAGCTGGCAGAACCTCACCACCAGCGACAAGCGCAATGCCGTGGTGAGCAAGGTGCAGACCCTGCGCAAGGAATACCTCGGCTGAGAGCCG
>CALJTZ010000546.1 GCA_937975655.1 uncultured Synechococcus sp.
GCACGGAGATGGGCCCCACTGTATAGATCTCGTCCAGCTTCTTGACGTTGGGGAAGCTGGCAATCTTGGGTTGCTCGTGATAGCGACCCTTGAAGACTTCATGGAGATACATGCGAGCCACGCGCTCGGCTGTTTCTTCCGTGTTGTGGTCGTTGTCAATATCGATCACCAGGCTGCGCAGCAGGTCGCGCACCTTGCCAGCAACTTCGATTTCCAGTTGGTCCAGCTCACCGTCCAGCAGGTGGTCGGCGATGTTGTCGTTGGCCAGGTAGGGCACGCCAGCGGCGCTGAGGCGCTCCCGGATGCGCAGGCTCACGGGAGCCAATTGGCCGGAAATACTGGAAGGGAGGGTAGACGTCATGGGTGGGGCTCTCAGGTTGCGCTCAGAGAGCGCCGGCGGCGGGCATCAGGGTGAGGTCCTCCACAACTTGGGAGGCAGGCTGTTGGGCCAGCGACAACAGCGCTTCAGCCGCATGCTCGGGTGAAAGCATGGCACGGCGATCGAAGCTGCTGTGGACGGTTTCGGTGTCCCAGAGAGGCGTATTAACCGCACCTAGGGTCAAGGTGCTGACGCGAATGCCGTGGGCCCGTTCCTCCTCCGCCAGGCAGCGGGAGAAGGATGCGAGGGCCGCCTTGGTGGCGCAGTAGGCGCCCCACTCCGGGAAGGCGTTGCGGGCCGCATGGCTGCTCACGTTGATGATGTGTCCGCCGCCCTGGCGCAACATCGGCAGCAGCGCCTGGCACACCTGGAACACGCTGGTGACGTTCAACTGGAACAGCCACTGCCACTGCTCCACCGGCATGGCTGACAGGGGGCCGGTGTAGGCCGCCCCCGCGTTGTTCACCACCACCGTGGGCCGGAGCCCCCGGCTCACCAGCTCGCTGAGGCCGGGATGAATCGCGGTGGCATCGGCCAGGTCCACGCTGAGGGTCTCCACCCGGCGTCCCAGCCTGCGGAGGTCCTCCGCCAGGCTCTCCAGATCTGCGGTGGATCGGGCTACCAGGAGCAGGTCGTAGCCAGCGGCGGCGAAGCGCCGTGACGCGGCGGCGCCGATGCCGCGGGAGGCGCCGGTGATCAGTGCTACTGGTGGTCCGGCCAAGCACGCAGGAATGCCAGGCCGGCATCCATGAAACGAAAGTAAACCTTAAGGGCTGACGGACGCGTCCTGGGCGCCGGCTTCCAGGAATCGACCCATGCGCCGGAACTTGGCGTAGCGCTGATCGATCAGCTGGGCTTCGCTGAGGCCCTGGAGCTCCTCTAGGTGATGGAGTACCGCGGCCCTGAGGCTCTCGGCCGCCTGGCGTGGGGCCCAGTGGTTGCCGCCGGAGGGTTCGCTGATCACGGCGTCGATGATGCCGAGCTTGAGCAGGTCGGCCGCGGTGATCTTGAGGGCTTCCGCCGCCGCCGGGGCCTTGGCGGCATCGCGCCAGAGGATCGAGGCACAGGCTTCGGGGCTGGCCACGGTGTACACGCTGTGCTGGAACATCAGCAGGCGGTCGGCCACACCGATGCCGAGGGCTCCACCGGAGCCGCCCTCGCCGATCACGGTGGCCACGATCGGCACCCGCAGCCGGAACATCTCCCGTAGGTTCACGGCGATGGCCTCTCCCTGCCCCTGTTCCTCTGCCAGCAAACCTGCGTAGGCCCCGGGGGTATCGATGAAGCAGAGGATCGGCAGCCGGAAGCGATCGGCGTGATCCATCAGGCGCATGGCCTTGCGGTAACCACCGGGGGAGGCCATGCCGAAGTTGCGGGCCACGTTTTCCTTGGTGTCGCGACCTTTCTGGTGGCCCAGCAACACCACCCCCTGATCCCCGATCCGGCCCACACCTCCCACCAGGGCACGGTCATCGGAGCCGCGGCGATCCCCATGCAGTTCGATGAATTCATCGGTGAGCACCTGGATGTAATCCAGGGTGCTGGGGCGCTGCGGGTGGCGTGCCACCTGAATTTTCTGGGCTGGCGTGAGGCTGGTGAAGATCTCTTCACGGCGCCGGGCCGCCAGGGTTTCCAGCTGCAGCAGCTGCTGGCTCACATCCACTTCGGAATCCTTGGCCAGCTGGCGGATCTGCTCGATCTGCTCTTCGAGTTCCACCAGGGGCTTTTCGAACTCGAGCAGGGGGCGTCGGGCCATGGGGAAAGAAGGGGAGATGGCGGAGCGAACGAGCTCAGGCGGCGGCGAGCTGGCGTCCGATCAGGGCGGACGTCAACTGGTCCGCGGCCAGGCCAATGGCCTGGAAGCCATGGCGTAGGGAGGCTCCTCCGATCAGCTCCATGTTGGCGAGGCTGATGTTGTTCCGCCCCCAGCTGAAGTTGGTGTGGATGCCCTCGAATTCCAGCAGCATCGCCTCGGCGAAGCAGGCGAACAGATGGCGCCGTGGGTTTTCCATTTCTGCCACCTCCATCATCTGCCAGCCGATGTCCTGCCAGAACTCCACGATGCCGCCCTTGAGAACGTGCACGCCATCGCCAGCCACCTTGGCGTCCAGATTCTTGGGGTAGCCGCCATCGATCATCAGGCAGGGCTTGCGCAGGCTGTCGTGGTCGATGCTGAGGGTCTGAGGCAGGCTGGCCACCCACACCACCACATCCGCTTCAGGCAGGGCCTCCTCGAGGCTGAGGATCCGGCCGCCGCCCAGCGACTGCTGCAGATCCAGCAGCCGCTGCTGTTGGCGAGCCACCAGCAGGAGTTCACCCACCTGGGTGCGCTGGCTCAGCCAGCGGCACACGGCGCTGCCGATGTCGCCGGTGGCCCCCACCACGGCCACCTTGGCGGTGCTGAGATCAATGCCGAGCTTGGGGGCATTGCGCTCCACCTGCTGGCAGATCACCCAGGCTGTGTGGGTATTGCCTGTGGTGAAGCGCTCCCACTGCAGGGTGGTGTTGCGGATCTGCTGGAACTTGGAGAGGTCGTAGTTCTCGAAAATGATCGAGGTGAAGCCGCCGAGGGCGGTCACATTGATGCCGTTTTTCTGGGCCAGCTCCATGGCGTTCTGCACCTTGCGCGTCGCCGTCTTGAAGCGGCTCAGCATCTCCGGCACAAAACAGGAGTCGATGTAGGTGCCCTGGATGGTCTTGCCGGTTTGGCTGGTGACTTGAAAGGTTTCCAGCAGTTGCGGCGGGGCAGAGCACCAGGCCATCAGGTCTGCCCCTGCCATTTCATCCAGCCCGAGATCCAGGGCTTTCTGCTGCGCCTGCTCGAAG
>CALJTZ010000547.1 GCA_937975655.1 uncultured Synechococcus sp.
TGTGAGGAGGTAACTGCCGCAACCGGTGCAAAGGCGCCCCCCACGGGGCGCCTTCAGCCATGGCGGCGAGACAATCAACTGTCTGATGCCCCACCGCACTGTCCTCGCCCACCTCGCCACTGCAGATCCGCCCCTACGAGGCGGGCGACTGGCCTGCCGTGTGGGCGCTGCTGGAGCCGGTGTTCCGCGGCGGGGAGATCCGGGCATTACAGAAAAGGAAGCCCAGGTGGCCTGTGTGGATCAGAGCCAGGCGGTGATGGTGGCCGTGGATGCCGCTGGCGCGTTGGTGGGCACCTACTACCTCAAGCCCAACTCCCTCGCCCTCGGAGCCCATGTCGCCATCGCGGGCTACGTGGTGGCTGAGCACTGCCGGCGCCAGGGTGTCGGTAGCCGGCTCTGCCAGCACTCCCTGCAGGCGGCGCGGCGGCTCGGGTTTCGGCTGATGCAGTTCAACCTGGTGGTAAGAACCAACACAGCCTGCCTCCGTTGCTGGCAGCGCAACGGGTTTGAGATCGTCGGTACCCTGCCGGGGGCATTTCACCACAAGCAGTTGGGGTACGTCGATGCCCTGGTGATGGTGCATTAGAGATCATTCTGCCTGTCTAGGGTGAAGACGTCTGATCTGCCAGAGAGAGCGAGTCATGAGCCTCCTGCAATAGGGCTTCAACTACAACTGCCTACATCAACGGACGCACGTTTTATCTGGTTGTGCATTTTCTCGAAGTATTGAGCACTTAACTGAACTCAGGCCCTGAATCCTGAGCCTGAAGCGTGGAGCTTGGAACTCCACTCCGGTGCCCTCGCCCTCTGGGGCACTACTGCGCTTCCTCAGGTCATGGAGGGTCTGACGAGTTGGAGGTTATCAGGCCTGCGCCCAAAGGCTCATCTTTAATCCACGCTGTTCCTGCTCGCATCGGCAGATTCGTTTGAAATACTGGATGAACTGCAGCAAATCAGCAGCCGATTCACCACCCGAGCCTGACCGCCACCTGGACAACTGACATCTAGCCTGTAGGCGTCGACAATCAACTGCAGCCATAGGCAATAATGCTTGCCAGCGCCAATGTCTATTAGCGCTATTTATCGACGAACAATCAGTCTCTTGCTTTTCACACTTCACCGTCTGGCATCTCTGTTGATATGCCCCTCTATTCATGTGGACTCAGTCTACGACTACATGCAGAAGAGGATGTGCAGAGCAGGGTCGAACAGGCCTGCGCTCTGGCGATTTCCAGTGCTTCACGTCTCCAGCGGTGTGCAAAATCAGCCTGTGAACGAAGCGATCTCGTCGTCGACATGATTCACGTCCGAGTGCTCAGAATCTGCCCATATCGACACACCACTCATGGCGTTGTCCAGGGAAAGTCTCTAGCCAATTATTCATGAGGTCATAGAGGCAGCCATGAAGCGAATTGTGCTGCTGGCTGGCTTTGAAGCCTTCAATGCTGGCCTCTATCACCAGGCTGCCGAGCAAGCGATGGCGCAATGCCCAGGGCTGGAGGTTGGCGTATTCAGCGACCGTGATCTGGCCGCATCAGCAGAAACGGTGGCCACCTCACTATCCAATGCCGATGCCTTCTTCGCCAGCCTAGTTTTTGATTTCGACCAGGTGGAATGGTTGCGCCAGCATGCGGCCAAGATACCGATCCGGTTGGTGTTCGAATCGGCAATCGAGCTGATGCAGTTGACCTGTTTCGGTCACTTCACGATCGGTGGCAGCAGTGCCGGTATTCCCCGCCCGATTCAGGCCCTGCTGGCCAAATTCGGCAGCGGCCGCGAGGAAGACAAGATGGCTGCCTATTTCGGCTTTCTCAAGGTGGGGCCGAAGTTGTTGCGATTCCTTCCCTCCCGTAGGGCCCAGGATCTGCGCCATTGGTTGATTCTCTACCGCTATTGGAATGCGGGTGGCCTCGACAACGTCACCGCCTTGTTTCTGTACCTGGCACGCCATGGCCTAGGGCTGAAGCCCCAGGCGATCCCGCCACTGCGGGAGTCGCCCGATATCGGCCTGTGTCACCCCGACCACGAGGGCTACTTTCCGAATCCCCGTGACTACCTGAGCTGGTTCCACCGCACCCGCCCCCAAAGCACACCGACCCAGGGCAACTGGCCTGTGGTGGGGCTGCTGCTCTACCGCAAGCATGTGATCACCGGTCAGCCCTACATCCCCCAGTTGATCCGCGCCTTCGAGGCCGCTCAGCTGATGCCGCTGCCGGTGTTCATCAACGGAGTGGAAGGCCACATGGCCGTGCGCGACTGGATGACCAGTGCCAGCGAGCAGGCCTTATCTGGTGAACTCGGCGGCGCCCGCCGCCAGGCTGTGGCTGTGGATGCGATCGTCTCTACGATCGGCTTCCCCTTGGTCGGCGGACCGGCCGGGTCGATGGAGGCCGGCCGCCGCGAGCTGGTGGCCCAGCGCATCCTGCGCGCTAAGAATGTTCCCTATGTGGTGGCGGCACCGCTGCTGATCCAGGACCTGCACTCCTGGACCCGCCATGGCATCGGTGGCCTGCAGAGCGTCGTGCTTTTCGCCCTTCCCGAGCTCGATGGCGCCATCGACCCCGTTCCCCTCGGTGGACTGGTGGGCGATCGGATCTATCTGATTCCCGAACGGCTGGGCCGCCTCACCGGGCGCCTGAGCGCCTGGATCGCCCTGCGCCGCAAACCCGCTGCTGAACGGCGCGTGGCGATCGTGCTGTACGGCTTTCCTCCGGGCTATGGCGCCACCGGTACCGCCGCCCTGCTCAACGTGCCCGACTCCCTGATGGCGCTGCTCAGGGCGCTGATCCGCCAGGGCTACAGGGTCGGAACCCTGCCGGCCAGTGGCGAAGCGTTGCTCCGTCAGGTGAAGGAGGCCGATGACACCTGGGTCAGCCGCATCCCGGAGGGAGAGCGTTTCGAAGACTGGACAGGCGCCAGCGTGACGGTGGAGACCCTGCAGCAGTGGCTCGGGCCGCTGCACACCAGACGCATCGAGACGCAGTGGGGTCCGCTGGGCGATACCGGCATCCGCACCCTGGCGGGCCGCTTTCTGCTGGGTGGCGTGGAGCTGGGCAACGTCTGGATCGGTGTGCAGCCGCCGCTCGGGGTGGCGGGCGATCCGATGCGTCTCATGTACGAGAGGGATCTCACCCCCCACCCCCAGTACGCCGCCTTCTACGGCTGGCTGCAGCACAGCTTCCAGGCCGATGTGGTGGTCCACTTCGGGATGCACGGCACGGTCGAGTGGCTACCGGGCTCACCCCTGGGGAACACGGGCTACTCCTGGTCCGACCTGTTGCTGGACAACCTGCCGCATCTGTATGTCTACGCGGCCAACAACCCCTCCGAATCGATGCTCGCCAAACGGCGCGGCTACGGCGTGATCGTGTCCCATAACGTGCCCCCCTATGGCCGTGCCGGCCTCTACCGAGAGCTGATCGCCCTGCGCGACCTGATCGCCGAATATCGGGAGGACCCCGAGCGCAATACCGCTCTCTGCGACGGCATCCTCAAGCAGGTGGGCGACAGCGGCCTGGATGCTGATTGTCCGGCACCGGAGAACGCCAGCACCGACCGGGTCGCGTTCGACGCCTGGATCGTGCGACTGGGTGCCTATCTGCAACTGCTGGAAAGTCGGCTGTTCTCCAGCGGCCTGCACACTCTCGGCCAGCCGCCGGATCAGGAGCAGCGCCTGGCCTATCTGAAGGCCTATGTGGGCCCGGCGCTGCCGGAGGAGCTGCTCGAGGCGATCAGTCGGATGCCCCCGGCCATGGATGAGGCCGGCCTGCGCGACCAGGCGATGGAGCTGGAGCAGCTCCATCGCGGCAGCATCGGCGCAGCCGCAGCGGAAGGGGCTGATCACTCCAGGCAGCTGCTGGAAGCCCTGCGCGTCTGCCAGCTGCTGGAGCGCAGCACCGAGGAAATCGACCATCTGCTCGATGGCCTGAGCGGCCAGTACATCCCGCCAGCCCCCGGCGGCGACCTGCTGCGCGACGGCCCCGGCGTGCTGCCCACGGGCCGCAACATCCATGCCCTCGATCCCTACCGCATGCCCTCGGCGGGCGCGTTGGTGCGGGGCCGCCAGATCGCGCTGCGGATCCTGGAACAACACCGGGCCAACAACGACGGTGCCTGGCCTGAAACCGTGGCGCTGATGTTATGGGGCCTTGATGCGATCAAGACCCGGGGTGAGTCCCTGGCGATCCTGCTGGAGCTGGTGGGAGCCGAGCCGGTGAAGGAGAGCACCGGGCGGATCGTGCGCTACGAGCTCCGGCCGCTGGAGAGCCTGGAGCATCCCCGCATCGACGTGCTGGTGAACCTCTCCGGCATCTTCCGCGACAGCTTCGTGAACATCGTCGAGTTGCTCGACGACCTGTTCCGCCGCGCCGCCGAAGCCGACGAACCGGCGGAGCGCAACGCCATCCGCCGCCACGCGCTGCAGCTGGCGGCCGAGGGAATCGAGAACCCCAGCGCCCGCCTGTTCTCCAATCCCGCCGGCGACTTCGGCTCGCTGGTCAATGACCGGGTCACCGACGCCAACTGGGAGAGCGGGGAGGAGCTGGCGAACACCTGGCAGGGCCGCAATGTGTTCAGCTATGGCCGCGCCGACAAGGGGGAAGCCCGGCCCCAGGTGCTGGCAGCCCTGCTGCGCAGCACCAACCGGGTGGTGCAGCAGATCGATTCGGTCGAATACGGCCTCACCGACATTCAGGAGTACTACGCCAACACCGGTGGTTTGAAACGCGCCGCCGAAGTGGCCCAGCAGGCCAGCCGGCCCGGAAGCCGGGTGGCGACCAGCTTCGTTGAGTCGTTCTCACGCGACACCACACCGCGGGATCTGGAGGAGCTGCTGCGGCTGGAATACCGCACCAAGCTGCTCAACCCTCGCTGGGCCCAGGCGATGGCCGCGATGGGGTCGGGTGGGGCCTATGAGATCTCCCAGCGGATGACGGCCCTGATCGGCTGGGGCGGTACCACCGGATTCCGGGATGCCTGGGTGTACGACCAGGCCGCTGACACCTACGCCTTGGACGCGGCGATGGCCCAGCGACTGCGGGACGCCAATCCGGAAGCCTTCCGCAACGTGGTGGGTCGCATGCTCGAGGCCAACAGTCGGGGACTGTGGAACGCCCCGGCTGAAAAAATCGACCAGCTGCGCAACCTCTACGACCTCACCGACGCCGAACTGGAGGGCGTGACAGTGGTGCCGTAGCCGTAGTGGCCGTTTCGACGACTGCCTTTCCCATCAATGCAGTGGTGGGACAGGACTCC
>CALJTZ010000548.1 GCA_937975655.1 uncultured Synechococcus sp.
GTTTCCCTGGATTGAGCTGGCGCGATGCCCTGCTGCGGCGCTGGATCGATCTGCCTCTCTTGCTGCCCGTGTGGCGCTGGTTGCGCCTGGCCCCTGTGGTGGAGCGCCTTAGTGGCGCGGGCCTGATCAACGTGGAGCCGTTGCGGGCCGCCGTCAGCCGGGCGGTGGTGTCGCTGTTGGCCCTGGAGCTGTTTGAGGTGCTGGCCCTGCAGTTGGTGGACGGCACCCAGTCGCTGCTGCGCTCCCCCCAGTGGCCCCGCTGGATCCGCAGCCTGCGCAGTCACCAGAGCGTCAGCCTCAATGACGAGCGGGAGCTGGTGGAGCTGTTGCGCCTCTGGGGGCCGATGGTGCTTGGCCAGGTGGCGCCGCGGCTCTCACCGGAACTGCAGTCCGTGCTGGGCCATGCCCTGCAGCAGAGCATGCGCGATCTGCCCGGTGGCGCGGTGATGCCGGCCGCCGTGAGCCGCCAGTTGGCCAGTGGCGTGGTGGACAGCCTGATGGACCTCTCGCGCAGCACGGCGGATCGCCTGGCCGAGCGCGACAGCCGCCAGGTGGAGCTACTGCAGCGCTTCGGCGATCGCTTCTGGGAGGAATTGGCCCTGGCCCTGGAGCGGGGCGGCACGCTTGAGCGCAGCCAGCAACTGCTGTGCACGCTGCTGCAGGAACTCAAGCTCACCTATCTGGCCCAGGTGAACCGGGCCGGCATCGATGCCCTGATGGACGAGCTCGATGACCTGACCTCGCCGGCGCCGGCTTCAGCCCAGCAGGAGCGCTGACCACTCCTCAGGCTTGAAGCCCACCAACACCCGGCCGGAGGCGGTGAGGGCAAACGGTCGCTTGATCAGCTTGCCGTCGGCCGCGAGGGCCGCCAGGGCTTTGCCATCGTCCATGGCTGCCACGGTGGTCGATCCCAGGGCGCGGTAGCTCTGGCCGCTGGTGTTGAACAGGCGCTTGCGCCCCACCTCGGCAAAGGCCAGCTGCAGCTCCTCCAGGCTCGGAGGGGTTCTGGTGATATCCAACAGCTCGATGCCAGCAGAAAGGCCCTGCTGGTCGAGCCATTGCAGGGCCTTACGGCAGGTGCTGCACGTCGGGTAGCTGTAAACGCGCAGGGGCGCTGGACTCACTTGCCGATCAGTGCTTTGAGGGCACCCACCAGGCTGTTGGAACCCTTGCCAACGCCGCCCTGGGGACGGGTGCGCACGGTGACGTCGCCATTGACGCTGGTGCGGCAGCTGAGGCGGTAGTTGGCGGGGCGGTCGGCCAGGTACACCTGCTCCACATCGCTGCGGGGGGAGAGGTTCTGCATCCCTTCCACCACTTCCATCACGCAGGTGCCGCACTGGCCCACGCCACCGCAGTTGTTGAGATTGTTCAGCCCCTTGTAGGGGTTGATCCCGGCATCGAGGGCCGCCTTGCGGAGGTTGGCCCCTTCAATGCAACCGACCTGCTGGCCTTCCTGTTCGAAACGAATGGTGGGCACGGTCGGAAGGGGATCAGGGCGCCGACCAACTTACCTGCTTGGGGGCTTCCGGCGCCGGCTTCTGGGGGCGGCTGCAACGGATTGCAGCCCTGGCGCGCTGCCTAGCATGGGCATCTCTGCAGTGCCACAGGTGAATCCAGCGGGCTACGACCGGATCCAACGCCAGTTGATCCCCGGGTACAGCAGCCTGGCGCGGCTTGGCGTGGCGCTGTTGGCGGCGTCGCCGCTGGCCAGTGCCCCAGGTTCCGAGGTGCTGGTGGCCGGCTGCGGCACCGGTGGTGAGTTGTTGGAGGCGGTGGCCCAGCGTCCCGATTGGCGCCTCACCGCCCTGGATCCCAGTGCCGAGATGCTGGCGGAGGCCCAGCACCGCCTGGAGGGCCAGGGGCAGGTGAGCTGGCGTCAGAGCACCGTGGAGGCCCTGGCGGAGGATCCCTCCAGCGCGGGCCGTTTCGGCGGCGCCCTCTCCGTTCTGGTGTTGCAATCCCTGCCGGATGACGGCCGCAAGCTGGCGTTTCTCTCGGCTCTGGCCGCCAGCCTCCAACCCGGCGCTCAGTTGGTGCTGGTGGATCTGATGCAGGCCTCATTGCCCTCCCTGGAGCAACAGGTGAGCGCGGCCTGGCTGGGCTTCCAGCGGGCCAGCGGCCTGCAGGCCCCTGAGGCAGAGCTGGCGCCCCTCACCCAGG
>CALJTZ010000549.1 GCA_937975655.1 uncultured Synechococcus sp.
GGATCAGCGGTCGTTACCCCAAGCCACTCAACGTCATTGAAGGTCCTCTCATGGACGGCATGAACACCGTCGGTGATCTCTTCGGTGCCGGCAACATTGGCCGGGCCGTGCGCGGTGAACCGATCGGCACCCGCATCATTCCCGCAGCCTGATCTCGCCTCCCCTCGCCATTCCTGTTATGGATCTCGAAGCCAGCATGCGCAAGTCGGTGGAGTCCACCCAGCGCACTTTCAACACCATCCGCACCGGCCGGGCCAACGCCACCCTGCTCGACAAGATCAGCGTGGAGTATTACGGCGCTGAAACGCCACTGAAATCGCTGGCCACCATCTCCACTCCCGATTCCTCCACCATCCAGCTTCAGCCGTTTGATGGCGGCTCCCTGGGCCTGATCGAGAAGGCCATCTCGATGAGCGATCTGGGCCTCACCTGCAACAACGATGGCCGGCTGATCCGCATCAACATCCCGCCCCTCACCGAGGATCGTCGTAAGGAGCTGTGCAAGTTGGCCGCCAAGTACGCCGAGGAAGGCAAGGTGGCCCTACGCAACATTCGCCGCGACGCCATCGACAAGGTGAAGAAGCAGGAGAAGGACGGTGATCTCTCCGAGGATCAGAGCCGCGATGAGCAGGACAAGGTGCAGAAGCTCACCGACAAGTTCATCGCCCAGATTGAGAAGAACCTGGCCGATAAGGAAGCCGACATCCTCAAGGTGTGAGCACCACTGCGGGGTTGAGCGCCGATGTGATCGTGGTGGGCGCCGGCGCCGCCGGTGGTGCCGCCGCCTTCCATCTGGCCGCTCGGGGCCGGAGCGTGCTCGTGCTGGAGGCCCAGGCCATGCCTCGCCGCAAGCCCTGCGGCGGCGGCATGGCCGCCTCGGTGCAGCGCTGGTTCCCCTTTGATCTCACCCCCGCGGTGGATCAGGTGATCGAGCAGGTGCGCTTCACCTGGTGCCTGGAGGATCCTGTCACCGCCGTGTTGCCCGGCGATTCACCGTTCTGGATTGTGCGCCGATCGCGGCTCGATGCCTACCTGGCCGACCAGGCGGTGGCGGTGGGCGCCGAGCTGGAGGATGGCTCTGCGGTGGAGACGATTGAGCGCGATGGCCATCACTGGCGTGTGGTGAGTGGTGGCAACGTCTACACCGCCCGAGGCCTGGTGCTGGCGGATGGCTCCAGTTCGCGCTTTTCGGTGCCGCTCGGGCTAGGCCCCGCCAGGCCCCGCTACGCCGCCGCCGTGGCCGTTGAAGTGGAGGCGGAGGTGCATGAACCCAGCACGGCACGCTTCGAATTCGGCCTGGTGCGCCACGGCTTCTGCTGGGCGTTCCCCCGCCAGGGGGGCTACAGCATCGGCATGGGCACCTTCATTGGCCGCGAGGCGGCCGATGCCGATGCGGTGCTGAAAGAGCTAGAGCTAGACCGCATGGCCAACGTCATGGCCGAAGACTTGGGCTACGGCGAACAACGCCGTCTCGATTTGGCCTTGGCCTTGGTGGGACGCCCCAGTGTGTTGCTGCTG
>CALJTZ010000550.1 GCA_937975655.1 uncultured Synechococcus sp.
AGTTGCCGTTCTCCTGGGGTTGGGGACCCAGCACGGCATAGGGGTGGTCGTGGCGGCATTCCGCCAGGCGCTGGGCATCGTCCACCATCCAGTTGAGCTGAGCCAGCACAGGTTTGAGCGCAGAAGCGTGGCTGGGAGCTTAGGCCGGTTTTTCGTTGGAGCTGAGGCCAGGCTGCCGCTGAGATTCAGCGAACCGGTTGCGGTTGTGCGGGGTCTTCGGGGAAGTCAACGCCAGTGATCTGGTTGTTGGCGTCGAGGATCACGTAGAGGGAGTCGGTGAGGCGGTTGAACTCCACATTCACGAGCACCAGGCGCGTGTCGGGTGTGCTGGCGGCTTCCACCACCTTGCGGACCCCCACCACGTTGCCGGTGAGGCGCTGCAGACCCTGCCACTTCGTCTGCAGGGCGGCGGCGGTGAGGTCTTTTTGCAGATCGGGGCTGAGGAAGCTGCGGGCGCTGATGTAATGGCCCTTGCTGAGGGCCGTCACGAAGTTGGCGGCCACCTTGCTGGGGGCCTCATCGGTGAGGTCGAAGTAGTAGCCGGCGATCTTCCCCTGGGGGTTGAGCACCATGAACAGCTCACGCTTGCCGGCCGCGGTGGTGAGTTCCGCCTCCACCGTGCTGTTGCGCGTGCCGCTGCGCACGCTCAGCAGTTCGTAGCTGAGCAGCTTGGGTTGGCTGCGCATGGTGGCGGCCACCATGCTCGGGCTGCTCACGGCCTTCAGTTCATCGGAGAACTGGGAGAAGCGGGTGTTGGCATCGCCATTTTTGATGGCATCGAGCACGCGGGTCGCGGCGGCCCGGGCTTCCTCCACGCTCAAGGCGGGCGCGGCCGCCACGCCACTGGCCCCCTGGGCGGCGGCGGGCTGCGGGGGTAGAACGGCCGGCGTTAGGGATGCAAGTCCCGCCACCAACGACAGGGCGGCGAGAGTGGGTCGCAGGGAGCGCAGCATCACTGGGGCGCGGGGGAAGTCGGCTCAGTTTGCCCCAACCATCGGGTGGATGCAGAGCTGCGCTCCTGCCAGCTGCAGTTCCAGGCTGATCACGCGGTGATCCATGCCGCTGGGCCCTTGGGGCATGGCGCCGGTGCCGGGATTCACCGCAACCTGGGGCCAGGCGGCGGCTCCCATCGAGAGGCGCAGCCGTTCGCCGGCTTGCACGGTGAGCAGCAGCGGTTGCAGGGCCACGCGCCTGGTCTGCAGGGTCAGGCAGCTGGCCCCGAGGAAGCGCGCCACCCCCGTACTCACCTGCCGAACCTCTCCTCGGCTGTTGAGCACGGAGAGGGCCACGCAGAGATCAAAGCCCGGTTGATCGGCGCAGGCCGGCAGCTCCAGCACTGGCCGGCCCAACACTTCGGTGGCCTTGTTGAACGGGGCTGAACTGAAGCAGGCCACGTCGGCGCGGCTGTCCAGGTCGCCCCTGTCCACCACACCGGCATCGAGGCCCAGGTGGCCGCCTCTGCCGGGTAGGGGTCTCCAGGGGTCGTGCACGAGTAGCACCGTGCCGCGACTGGGGCCAGTCCCCAGTACCCCTTCGCTGGCATCGATGGCTGCCAGGCCGTCGCTGGCTAGGCCCCAGTGCTGGCCACTGCTCTGCAGGGGGGAGCGGGCGCACCACTGCCCCGTGCCCAGATCGGCCATCAGCTCGCCGGGGGGCTTGGCTCTGCCATCGCGGGGCGTCTCGTGGTCCTTGAGGTGGCGGTCGAAGAAGGCCAGCTGCAGCCTGTCAATGCCTCCCTGCCAGTTCAGGTGGCTCCAGGCACCGATGCGCAGGCGCTGTTCGCTGTTTGCCTTGTGGGCCCGGTGCCAGAGCTCCAGCACTCCATCCAGGTAGGGATCGTGCCAGCCGCCGATCTGCAGCATCGGCCGGCTCCAGATTGCGGCCGGGGGCTCGTGCTGGCTCCAGCCCGCGGGATCGGCAGGATCCCGTTGCAGCCAGGTCAGGCCCATGCCGCTGGGATCGTGTTGCTGCAGCAGGCCCAGCCCGTCCGTGAGAAAAGCCCCGCTGGCGAGGCTGGAGCGGATCGCCTGCCAACCGCTGGCGTTGGCTTGCCGCCGGCAGCTTTCCGCCGCCAGTTGCAGGGCCCAGCCCAGGCCAAGGGCCCACCAGTGGGCGCCGCCACTGCTGGCCCAGTGGCGCCGTTCATCCAAGCCGGCCATGGCCGGTGCCAGGGCATCGGGCAGCTGGCCTGGATCGTTGCTGAGCAGTTGGCTCAGGCCCTGATAAGAAAACCCGTAGGTGCCGACTCGGCCATTGCACCAGCCTTGGCTGCGCAACCAGCCCAGGGTTTCGGCTCCATCAGCGGCCTCCTGGGCAAAGCCCCCGAACTGGCCTTCCGAGCAGCCCCGGCCCCGCACGTCCTGAACCACCAC
>CALJTZ010000551.1 GCA_937975655.1 uncultured Synechococcus sp.
GCGATTGTTGCGGCAAAGACCAGCACACGGGAGTTCAGCCCCAGACCATTGAGAAACGTCATGCGCGCCAATATGTCGGCAGGAATGAGTCTGACGAGGAGCTGCATAGTCCAGGATGCGGCGACAAGGCCGAGAGCGCTGCCGGCAGCCACCACTTGCGCCACTTCGTGGATCGACCCACCGGCCCACATGCCTGCACCGACCTCGTTCATACCGAAAGCGTTGGCCAACAGTGGGATTGTCGGAATCATCAGAGTTCCGAAGATCACCACCAACGCAACAGCGGTGAGCAACTCTTCCTCTCGCGCATTCACCACACCGTCCGCAGCAGCCACGGCGGCAGCGGTGCGCCAGGCCGACCCCGACCTGGTGCTGCACCTGGCGGCCGAGAGCCATGTGGATCGCTCCATTGATGGGCCAGGGGCCTTCATCGAGAGCAACATCACCGGCACGTTCAACTTGCTGCAGGCGGTGCGGGGCCACTGGGAGCAGCTGCCCCAGGAGCGCCAGCAGCAGTTCCGCTTGCACCACATCAGCACCGATGAGGTGTTCGGCTCCCTGGGGCCCACGGGGCGCTTTTCGGAAACCACCCCCTACGACCCCCGCAGCCCCTATTCCGCCAGCAAGGCCGCCAGTGATCACCTGGTGAGCGCCTGGCGCCACACCTATGGCCTGCCGGTGGTGCTCACCAACTGCTCCAACAACTACGGGCCCTGGCAGTTCCCGGAGAAGTTGATTCCGGTGGTGATCCTCAAGGCCGCGGCGGGGGAGCCGATCCCCCTCTATGGCGATGGGGCCAATGTGCGCGATTGGCTCTACGTGGACGACCACGTGGACGCCCTGCTGCTGGCGGCCACCCGGGGCCGGCTCGGGGAGAGTTACTGCGTGGGCGGTGCGGGCGACCATGGAACGCCCAGTGAGCGCACCAACCAGCAGGTGGTGGAGGCGATCTGTGCGCTGATGGATCAGCTGCGGCCGGCCGGCGCACCCCATGGCCGCCTGATTACACCGGTGGCCGATCGTCCGGGCCACGATCGCCGCTACGCCATCGATTCCAGCAAGATCTGCCGCGAGCTGGGCTGGCAGCCCCGCCACAACTTCCACCAGGGCCTGGAGGCCACGGTGCGCTGGACCCTGGATCAGCTGGCGTGGTGCCAAGCGGTGCGGCAACGCGCCGGTTATGGCGGGGAACGCATCGGCACACCGGCCTAGCTGCCCATTCGCTGGCCTGATCCCTGGCGAGCCGCCTTAAGGT
>CALJTZ010000552.1 GCA_937975655.1 uncultured Synechococcus sp.
CTCTTCCGATCTACGGTACTTTTATAGGTTTTGACCAGCGCTTGTGACGCCTGGTCCATCGCTGCCAGTAATCCAGTTCTTGCGACGGGCCACGATTTGCCTTCTCTCACAAGTTCTATCTCGCTGGGTAGCGGCTTGTCGATTTTGGCTCCGAGTTCGATTAGTAGTTCTTCAAGGCCGCGTGCATAGCGATAAAGCTTGGATGCTGCGTTTACTCCAAAGTGTTCAAGGACTGCCTTGTCTGAATCAGGTAGAGCTTTCCAGAAGGGATCGTCCTTGAATCGTTTGGTTAGTTCTGGCGAGGAAGCGGATTGGCTATTTATGTTCTGAGCATGGCTATTCTCGCTCTGTGCTTTTAGATCTGGTGACCATCCAAATTGAGACAGGGTCGCTAGTAGCGCCAGGCAGGAGTGCAGAAGGCGTTGTGTTGTGGTGTAGTGCTTGCCCAATTGTTACTCTCGCTATTTGGTTCTGTCGATCGGGATCCTTCCCTGGCCCGATTAGAGCCCTGTTATCTTGATCCTTGCCGCCTGTAGGACGAGGCTGCCGCAACTGTTTGTAGCGCCTGGCCCCCAGTGCGAGGCAACTGTCTGCCCGCCGTTGCGGCCAGACAGTTGGTGCTGATCAGCCCGCCGCTGATCTCGATGCCGAGAAAGCCTGCTGTGCGAAGGTTGCTCTGGATGGGGCGCCGTGGGACTACTTGGCGGATCGGCTGTGGGATAGGAGTTCTATCGGTTGCTGTGCAGTCCAATGAAGCGGTTATTGGCCTATTTGCCTTGGCGCTCGGGAGGGACGCTAACGGAGTGCTCAGAAGTTGCTGTGCACGGGGATTGGGACGCCATAGCCCAGTTTGCGTCCGGAGCTGGCTTCGATCATCACGAGTTCGGTGCCGGGCAGAAAGGCCTCGGCCCAGGTTCGAGCTCAAGGGCCTGGGCCGCGCTTTTTGGTTGGAGCCGGTGGACTTAGTCCGTGGCGCTGGCGTCGAGGGCAAGCTGCTCCTGCAGGGGTTGAAGCTCCTGAGGGTTGAAGTACCGCTGCATCACCTCAAGGCTCTGGTTGTCCTGGGACCTTGTGCGAACTGGTGTGCGGTTCCGTGCTGAACCAGCGCATCGCCACGGGTGCCCTGGTGGTGGGCCAGGATTACAGGCCAGCCCCGACAGGGTTGTAGGTGAGGAACCGCGAGCGCGCCGCCCGGAGACGGTTAATCAGGTCTGTGGGTGAATTGGCGCCGATCGTCCAGAGCGAGCGGCACCCCTCCAAGAACTGCTGCTGCTCATGGGACATCACCTCATGACCGATGCCTGCCAGGCCGGAGGGGCCCATGCCGAGGAAGATGCCCCCGTATCAAAGCCAGCAGTCATTCCAAGGCAGGCGCCCACCGGTGTCCCCTGCGATCCGCCAGAGCATCTCCTCCTGCTTCATGTGTTGCTGCTCATCGCTAACGATGCGGGTTAGGACTTCACGGGCCTGAAAGCAGGGTGCTGTTCGCGCCAGGCTGATCCGCTCGGCCGAATAAGGCACCCGCAGGCGGCTTGTCTTGGCAGTCGTGGTGAGCTTGGCGTGGGTCATGGTCAAGCTCAGGGCTGGTGGTGGTTCGTGCTGTGGATGAATAGGGCTGTGAGCAGGGCGGCAGCGGCTCGATCAGTGCCGCATCGAGGAGTACATGCATGGATGCCTGGATGGGGTCCATGCCGTTGGCGACATGGGCGGTGCTCAGAGATGGAGAGAAGGTGTCCTGATGGGCATAGACGTTGTGATCGCAGAGGCATGGTTCGCGCATGAGATCCAGATCGCTGCCGATGCGGTCGAGCTCAAAACTCTCCATGGGGCAGGTGTGTGGGTGGGCCGCGGTTTTCTCGTACCGGCAGCTGGTGGGTGATTCCGGCTGGTGGAGCAGGTGAGGTTGGGCGCGGATCGTTGCAGGATTTGGATAACGGCCAGGTGTCACTTCGTTGCACAGGCGTCGTGTTGCCAGGCAAGAAGAACGGCAGACAGCACGGCTGTGGTTTGGCAAGGTGTGTGTGGCTTCCTTTGTTCGTTGGCTACGAGCTACCGCCACCTGCAGCTGCTCAAGGCCAGCTCCGGGCCTGGTTCCCGGAGCGCTGTCGTCATCGCTCAGAAGGAGCTGCCAGTGGCCGTCGATGCGGCAGAGCGTCATGGGCTCGATGACCCCACGCCTGCCGGAAATCGGCTGCTGCTGGCGGCTTGTGGCGAGGGCGATGACGGGGCGTTTTTATGCCTGCGCTGCCTGGTCAGCGAGCCCCTGGAGCAGAAGATCCGTGCGATCTTCCGGGAACGGGGCCATGAGCACGGCCTCGATCTGGTGACCCTGGCGAGCTTTGCGCTGGATGATCGCGGTGAGCCGTTGTCCTTTGCTGCGCTCAAGGCCCTGCCGGAAGCAAGGGTGCGGCCGTTCACTGCCCAGGTGATCTGCAGTTATGAGCCAGGCAAAGGCGCGGATTTCCCCTATTGGGCACGCACCAAGATCCAGGCGAGCAATGAGCTCAAGGCCTACCTGCGTGAGCACGGGGTTCTGCTGATCTCGACATGGGCCTTGCTGGCCGACAGCAGCTCTAAGCGCGTTCAGGAAGCGCTCGCGTTGTTTGGCATGGCCGCCATCACGGTTGATCGTGGGGTGGCTCTGCACAGGTCCTATCGCGAGGCGTATGGCCCTGCCAAGCAACGCCATGTGGAGTGCACCGGTAAGCAGTCGGGTTGGGAGCCTGATGATGCGTTCCTCTCGCACATCTCACCCGAGCAGTCCGCAGTTGACACGCGTGATCAGCTGCGGGCGATGGATCAGGCGATCCGCCGGCTGCTGACTCAGCGCGGGATGGCGAGCTTGGAGGCGCTCGCCGAGCAGGGCCTGGAACCGGTCTGTTACGGAGACCTGGATCAGGCGATTGAGGCCGGAGCGGCGGATGAAGCGTCAGAGCAGTTGGCGGCGATTCGGGCGGCCCTCAATCGGGCCTGTGAACCTCAGGTGCGCGCTGCGTTGGAAGCCGATCGGTTGAAGTGGGTCAAGTCACCCGACCGAGCTCAGGCCTGGCGCCTGTATGGCGATGGCGCCGGGCAACGGTCTATTGCTGAGTCAACTGGCAAAGGTAAGGCCTGGGTGAGCAAGCTGCTGCAAGAAAAGCAACTGTCGACGCTGATTGCCACGGCAGCGGCGCTGGAGCTCAAGCGGTTGCCGGCCTTTGCTTCTGTGGGCTCGTCCGTGGAGGGAGTGGAGCGTCTGGTGGAGGCACTGAGGAATCACCTAATCACTCCGGAACGAGAGGGTGAGAGCGCCCCGTTGCGGAGTGCCGTTGCCCGCGTGCTTGCCGCCTTGAGCTGATGACCGGATCCGCCTTGCCCGAACCGCTTGAAACCCTGGCGATGCCGGATGAGGCGATCGCTGTTGAGAATTGGCAGCGCCGCCGCAGTGCCCGTGAGCTCGCGGTGACGGCGTTGCAGCAGGCGTTGCGTGAGCGGCGGTTACCCCTGCCACTGGGTCCGGAGTTGGATCTAAAGAATCCGGAGCGCCTGCTGAGTCTGAACCGGTTCAGCGTCCAGCTGGTGATCGGTGGCATGACCAGTGATCAGCTTGACGTGCCGCTGGCGGCCTGGCAGCAGGAGGCGAGTGCTCCGCAGCTGCTGCTGGCGGTGCTTGTGGACGAGGAGAGCGGCGTGGTGCACGTGCCTGGAACGCTGACTGCGGAAGAACTCCAGGGCGTTGTTCAAAGACAGGGATGGAGCCCCGAGCGCGGTCCGCTGGCCCTGGAGGTCGATCATTTTTTTGGTGGTGTCGATCGGTTGCTGACGCTGGTGCAGCTGATGGAGCCGGCCGCCCTGCCGCGGCTGACGCTGGTGCCCGCATCTGGTGCGCCTGTGATTCAGGCCGGCGCTGCGTCTGTAATCGATTGGCTGCGCGGTCAGCTTGATGCGGCCTTGCTGGGCCTGGGGGGCGAACTGGTCCCGGTGAGCGCTGGCGCCTTCCGCACTGTCTCGGTGGCGGTTGATGCGTCTGATCAGGCACTGTCGCTGGTCACGATTCCCCTTGGCCTCTCCGGCGAACAGCTGGTGAGCGGCGAGGGGGCCAGTCGCTGTGTGCGGCGTTTTCAGTTGACATTGATTGCTACCGGAGTGGAGCAGCCGAATGGCCTGCTTTTGCGGTTGAGTAGCGCGGTGCCAGGAGCCCTGTTGCCGGATGGACTGGAGCTGGGGGCGCAGCAGGGCAGTCACCAGCAGGTGGTGAGGACCTCAGGGGATATGGAGCTGGCGTTGAGCTTCCGCGGCCGGGATTTGTCGACGGTCACCCTGCGTTACGGCGATGGGCCTGAGGTATCCCTGCCGCCGTTGCAGTTGCCGGCGTGAGCAAGCCTGTGATCGATCTGCAAGTACAAAAGCAGCAGAGCGGTGGTGGTGTGACCGTTTTCGTGGTCACGCCATCGTCGCAGGAGAGCGCGGTGCTGGAGTCTCCCTCAGAGGCGCTGGAGTGGCAGGCGGAATGGCGGCGTCAGTTCCTGGCGTTTCACGATCCCGCTGCCGCGGCCGTGAGCGCTGATGCGGTGCGTGATTTCTCCGCTGGTGTGCGCCGGGCCCTGGCGGCGTGGCTGGAGCAGAACGGATGCACACGGATACGGCAGGCGTTGCTGGAGCAGCCGGACCTACCGGTGCGTCTGCGGATTGAGGGGGAGGCCAGTGGTGCACTGGAGCGGTTGCCGTGGGAGCAGTTGCTACCGGCTCGGTCCTTATGGCGCCTGCAACCACTGCGGCGCGGGGCAACGGCCACCCAGAAGACGTTCCGCGCCCGGCGGCCGCGGTTGCTGCTTGTGGTGGGCGATGAGGGTGGTCTGCGTCTGGATACCGAGGTTCAGCGCCTGGAGAGCCTGCAGAGCAGCCGGCGAGTCGTCTTGAAGGTGTTGCGGGGGCGGGATTGCACGTTGTCGGCCCTGCGCAATGCCCTGCTGGATGGAGCCGGTTGGGATGGGTTGCTCTTCCTGGGGCATTCAGAAGCCGATCCCAATGGCGGCGGTCGCCTGCACCTGGGGGATGGCAGCTGGGTGGGTGCAGCGGGCCTGGTGCATGAACTGGGTCAGGCGGTGGAGAAGGGATTGCGGTTGGCCTTGTTCAACAGCTGCAGTGGTTTGGATCTCGCCAGAAGCAGCGTGGAGGCGGGAGTGGAGTGGGCCCTGTGCTTCCGGGAGCCGGTGCCCTGCCATGCCGCATCGCTGGCCTTCTGCGCGCTGCTGAGTGCCCTGGAGAAGGGTGAGGAGCTGCAGTCGGCAGTGCGATCCGTAAGAGCTGCCCTGGCTGCTGAGAGCAAGGCTGTGGGAGCGGAGCTGCTGCTTAGCCTGGTCGGTTCGCCATTGGCTCAGGACTTCCGGCTGCCATTGCGTAAGCGCAAGCAATTTGTGTTGCGCTTGTCGCGTTCGACTCCGCTGCAGGCGCTCCTGGCGGGAGCGTTGGTCGCGCTGGGCGGGGTTGCCGATGTGGATTCGGCCAATCCGGTGAGTAGCTACTTGCTGGATCGCCGGCTGTATGTGCAGCGCCAGTGGAGGCGATTGAGTGATCAGCCGGGGCCAGCTGGTGCCGCGTTGCAGGTGCTGGTTCTCGATCAGCGCACTGCTGCCGGAATGGGTGCTCAAGAGACGCCAGGGCGTGTGTCTCGTGATCTGCTCGCGAAGGTTCTGCAGGCCATACCGGCGGAACAGGTGCCCAAGGTGGGCCTGGATGTGGTGCTCGATGAGCAGGCGCCGTTCACCGCGGAGCTGACCAGAGTGATCCTGCAGCAGGAGAGACCGCTTGTGTTTGCGGGCTATTTCGGCGAACAGGTCGATGGCCGCCGAGTTGGTTTGAGTTCGCTGCCGCTTCCGGTGCTGCAGCGGGCGGGTCTGCAGGCCAGGAACCTGGCTACCGGTACACCGGCTGTCTCTGGAGAGCTCAAGTGGGTGCCGCTCCAGCTGTGGGCGCCGATTGATGCGACGAACTTCGCGGGGAGCCTGTCGATCGTGCCCAGGCCCTTGATGCCGGCGGATGCGGTGATCGATTGGTCGATCGACTGGCGGCCATTGCTGCGGCGCGTGGAGTTCACCGAGCTGGCCCGACTGAAGACCCCGGCTCTGGTAGTGGGCACCGACGGCAGCCTGGACCGTGATGGTGATGATCTGTTTGCAGCACCGGGTGCGATGGATCCTGCGCTGACGCAGATCTGGCAGGGGGCTGAGCGCAAGCTTCCTGGTGTGCTGGTGCAGGCAGTGCTGGCTCAGAGCCTGAGCCTGGGGCATTGGCTCAGGCCGGCATCTGCGGCCATGGCAACGGCCCTGAGCGCGGGTGTGGGGGTGGTGCTAGCGGCGGCCGTGGCAGACCAGCGGCGGCGGATGTTGTGGCTTGCGGGGATCATTGTCCTGTCCCTGCCGTTGGGCCTGCAAGTTGCTGTCGGCTCGCTTTGGCTGGTGCCCTTGGTCCTGCCCTTGACAGCCTTGACCGGGAGTGCCCTGGTACGCCGTGATTGATCAGCCCATGAACCGACTGATGCGCGATTGCTTCAAGGCTCTGCTAGCCAGTGCTGTCCTGTCGGGCACTTTGCTGATCTCGCCCGCCATGGCCGAGACCGCGAAGCCGACGCTGCTGCAGAGGATTCGGGCATTGATCGGCCTGAACCGTCCGATTGCGGCTGGTGGCAGCCGCAGCGGCAATGGTCCGGCGGTGTGCATGATCACACCCCGCACGGAGATTGATCAGAAGGATCAGGCGCAGGCGGTGGTGCCCCTGCCCCGGCCGACGATCCTGGCGGCGGGTCCGCTGAACGAGGTGCGGATCGATCGAAACGGCAAACCGGTGTGGCGCCAGCGTGCATCCTCGACGCAGGCGATTGAGGGACCGATCAGCTGGCCGATCGAACCGATCAAGCCGGGTGAAAACCTGACGCTGCTTCTACGGCCTCGTGGCGCGTCCGGCGGTGATTTCGCGGTGATCCATCTGACGGGCGCCGCGGCCGCTGAGATGAGCACGAACGAGGCGCTGACAGCCCGACTGGGTGTGGATGCTGCGGCATGGCTACAGGCCGTGGAAGGTGCCCTGGATCGTGATCAGGTTGCGCTGGCTTGGGCACTGCTGTTTGCGCCCCAGGACCCGCGCTCTCAGGAATTGGATGACCTGCGGCGTGAGGTGTTTAGTCGAGGTTGTCGCGACTAAACTGATGCTCCAAGCTGCACCAGTTGTGACCAGCGCTCCTTCATTGCAGAAGCGGCTCGAGCGGCTGACGCCCGAGCAGCGTTCGCATGTGGCCCGAGTTGTGGCGGGTCTTGAGCAGGTTGGTGCGCTTCGGTCGGGTCAGCCACGTCAGCCCGGTGGTCTGCAGGGTGCGATGCACACCCATGACGATTTCGATGCGCCGCTTGATGAGACGTTCCTGCAGCCTTGAGCGGACGCAATCTCCTTCTCGATACCAGCGTTCTGATCTGGTGGCTGTCTGAACCTGATCGCCTCAAGCCCGAGACCGCTGCCTTGATTGCAGATCCAGCCAACGCGATCAGTTGCAGTGTCGTGAACCTCTGGGAGATCCAGATCAAGTCACGGCTCGGCAAACTTGATCTGACGATGCCCTTGGGCACCATCCATGACTGGATCGTGGATCAGGAAGGTTGGGCGCTGCTCCCCGTGCGCTGGCCGCACATCCGTCGTTTGGATGTGTTGCCTTCCCCGCACAAGGATCCGTTTGATCGGCTGCTGATCGCCCAGGCCCTGGAGGAGCAGCTCAGCCTGGTGAGTGTGGATGAGCAGGTGCGCCGCTATCCGCTCGACGTGCTCGGGTGACGGTCTTGGCGTCCTGGCCCGACTCGGCTCTGTTACGGGCACTAGTGTTGCAGCCCCAACTGATCAACGGCGTAGCCGGGGCAGTCGATGGCGAATGACTTAGGCATCAGTGTGTTGCGCTCATCGAAAGGAGCCGTAGTGCGCTCCGGTGATCTACTCGGAGTCCGCTATTCCGGTTCGTTGGTGAATGGCGATGGAACACCGTTCGATGCCAACTACGACTTCAACACCTTCTCGGTGATCCCAGCGCGGCAGTTGTTCACCTTCACGGTGGGCAGTGGTCAGGTGATCCAGGGTTGGGATCGGGCCCTCACCGGTCGTCGATTGGGTGAGGTGCTGGAGCTCACGATCCCAGCCGATCAGGCCTACGGGAGCTCGGGTGCACCGCCGTCGATTCCCCCCGATGCACCGCTGCGCTTTCACGTGGAGTTGGTCGGTGCTGTTCCGGCTGGCGAACCAAAGGCGATCTATCCCTCTTATGTCGATCTTGGGTTGAGCAAGAAGCTCTCCAAGCAGCTCACAGCGCTCAAGACGACGATCACAACCAGAAAGGTTGGTACGGATGCTGATGACCTGATCATCGGTGGCAGTTCCAAGGATCTGCTGATCGGCCTTGCAGGCAGCGACCTGATCGAGGGTGGTGCAGAGGCGGATGTGCTGATCGGTGGCCCTGGCAGCAATCGCTTTGTTTACACAAGCCTGAGTGATTCACCAGCTCGACGCGGGCGGCAGGATCAGCTGCTGGGCTTCCAGGGTGCCAGTGACCAGATTGATCTATCGGCCCTTGGCGCTGCGTTCACTTACGTGGGCAAGCGCGCCTTCAGTAAGGCGGCTGGTGAAGTTCGTTTCGCCAATGGATCCCTGCAGTTGGATCAAGACGGCGATGGCCGAGCAGATCTGGAGGTGCTGCTGACAGGTCTGAACCGTTTCAGTGCCAGCAATCTGGTCTTCTAGACCTCGCAAGAGTGCTCCAGCACGACTGCGATCAAGCAGTCGTCGAGGCAGTGATCCTCCGGCGCAAGGGCGCTCACCAGAGTGAGCTCGTTGGTCAGCACCAGAACCGCGGCGGTGACGAGGGTGGTGAGACCCTGGAAGCCTGCCTGGGCCGTCCGCAGCGGCTACCAATCACCGGCAGACCGTCATGGCCTGCACCCCTTTGTTGGGAGGCATGGCCAATGGCACTGGCCTCCCCGGCATCGACACAGGGGTTGAGGGGGTTCCAGGACGTCGATTCGGTTGGGTTGGGCAGGGCTCACCCCCCTGATGGAATCACCATCGCCCGACCAGAACGAAGAGCTGTCGTTCCCGATAACGGCACGTTCCCGTCCCTTTCATGACCATGCTTCTTTCTCCAGAAGCTCGAGGGTCACTCAGTCCGGCAGCACTCTCCTGCAGTGTCTCCGCCCTTGGCGGCAGTGACTGCGGGCCCGATGGCGTTGTGCAGCTGGAGCGTCTGAGCTTCCCGAGCCTCGATGAACCGATGCTGATCGAGATGCGCCTGGAGCAGCACCGGCGCACACAGCAGCGTCATCGCTGGATTGGTCGTGCCGTCGGTGCTGGTGTCGGCCTGGCGACGGGGATCGCTGTCGATGGTTTCGACCTTGGCGATCTCACCTCAGCCTTCATGGGTGGTGCGGTCGGTGATTTGACGGTGGAAGGCATTCAGTCCCATACGGATGCGGAGCTAGAGCAACTGGGTCTCAGCTGGGCCCTCGCGCCTGAGAGTCTCCACTTCCATCAGCGTCGCCATGGCCGTGCCCTGAACCGGGTGCTGCTGCTCGCGATGCGAGGCAGCCAGTTGCGCACCACCTGTGGAGTGCGCTTTGCCGATGGCTTTCTGGCGTTCTTCTCGCCAGATCTGTACCAGTGCGATCTGACGCCCTTTCATGGAGCGCGTCGGCTGAGCGGCAAGGGTGCCATGCCCGATCTGGGTGCGACGACTCGCCCGGTGGGTGCGCTGCTTTGCAACGACGGCCGTGAACGCCCTTTGCAGGCAGTGATGACCGATAAGGGCCCCCTGCTGGCGATGGAGTTCGTCACGCCTCACCACTCGCTGTATTGAACGTTGAGGACGGTCATGACTCATTCCTCCTCTGAATTCCCTGACACGGCTTTCCCTGCTGCCTCGAGGTTGCAGGACCTGGAGCAGGTGCTGGAGCGCGAACGTCGACGCAAGCTTCTGTTGATCGTGCCGGTGGCCGGTGTGATCGGTACGGCCGTCGTCTTCCAGGCCACTTGGGCTTTGGCAGTTGCGGCTACCGGAATGATCGGGCTTCAGGCGTGGCGCCGCGGGCATTAATCGAATTGCTGTCTTGATTAATCACATTTTCTTCTGATGACAATTTCTGTGATCGGTGCTGTTGATGCCGACAGTCTGATTGATTCACACCCGCAGGCGGAGTTGATTCGCCTAGTGCTGCGCACGGCATACCGGGCCTACAGCTGGCGCCATAAGCAGGGGCTTGACGCTCTCTCCTGGTTGCTGGGCCCCGTAGCGTCGGCTGGCTTTGTGATGGTCGATGACCACCGCGACAAGCAATCACGGCAATGCGTTGACGCGGTTCGGAAGCTGCTTGGCCAGTTGGGCCAATCCCTGGCCGATCGGCGTGTGATCGCCGTTCTGCTGCGCGAGTACCCAGGCCGGGATCCGCAGATCGCCGCGATGTTCAATGCCCACCTCCATCAACGCTGAAGACTGGCTGCTCTCTCAGACCAGGAGGAATCACTGTGGCGTCCTCAGAACGATCAGTTAGGGCCACCTAGAACCACCATCTACACACCCAGATGACGACCTATCGCTACATGCGCTCCAGTCTCCGCCGGAACCTGGATCAGGTGCCCGCCAGTCCCTTGATTGCTGCCACGGCAGCCGCGAATGGCCTGATCGGCATCGAAGCATTCCGCTCCATTCCCTTTGAGTCGCTGCCGGCTGATGTGATCGAACAGCTGCGGCGCGACGGCACCCGCGGTGAGCTGCGAGATCTCGATGGTGCCCGTGAGGTCTTTGAGCTGAACGTGCCGGCAGAAGCCAGAGGCTCGGTGGAGGGCGTGCGAGCTGTCACCAACGACGAGTCCATCGATTGGATGCACCGCGAGCCCCATGCCGCCGGTGGTGGTTCAGAGGCCGCCAATGGGGTCTATGGACCGGAGGGATTGAATCAGCAGATCGGTAGTCAGCCGATGAGCGCCGCCGAGGTCCAGCAATCGCACGGCTACACGCGGGATGTGGCTGAGCAGGCGACCCCGGGTGTGAGTGGGGATCTAGGGGAAGTGGTCGGCGACACGCTCGAGATCGGTTCCCTTGGCGGCGTGATGGGTGGCGGTATTGCGGTTGCTCATCGCTGGGCACAGGTCCAGGGATATCGCGACAGTGGCCGTCATGATCTGGCAGCCGCGGCCCAGCAGCGGATGCTGGATGATGCGGCCAAAGGTGCCGTCAATGGCGTCGTGCGGGGCGGGGCGGTCGCCGTGACCCAGGCGGTATTGGGTGCAAATCCATTGACGGCGGGCATCGGTCTAGTGGCACCCGATGCCATCGCATTGCTGAGTCAGCAGGATCAGCTGAGCGAAGCGGAGTACAAGCAAAAGGCGGCTGCGCTCGTGGGCAAAGGTGCGCTGGCTACGGCACTGGTGTGCGCTGGCCCCGTGGGCTGGTTGGGGCTGGCTGGTCTGTCTTTGGTCTCGGCCTACAGCAAGGCGTCATCCCACGCCGCTGGCAATGCCACGGCGAATGCAGGAGCCTGAGGGAATGTCGATGACTATCCAGTCCCCTCCGGCCCGGCTGGCGATCCTGAGTCGTAAGTCGCGGCGTGTGTCGATCACGATCCATTGGGACCTGCATCAGCGCTTGCTGGATCGGGCTGACAACGAGGGGCGCTCGCTGAGCAACCTGATGGCCTACCTGCTGGAGGTGGCGACAGCGCCGTAGGACTTTCGTTTTGACAGATGCCGAGAGCTCGCCTGGCTACGCGCAGGTCATCTGCGAGTCCCTGCGGGCTGACCTATTAGGGATTGCCGCAGAAGTCATTCGCAGCGGTCCTGCGCCCAGGTCCCAGTCTGGGACTGGGGTTTTGACGGCTGTGCCGGACGCGACGGTGATCCCCCGGGGTTCGTCAAACTGACCGTCGCGCTGAGATGCCCTGCGCTGGAACGGATCTCGAGGACTGCGACGGAGGCGACGGTCATTTTCCTTCTTTTTTATATAGATAGGGGGTATCTTCTGGGTTCTTTAAGGGGAACCCAGCCCTTCATGTTGTTTCTCTAGTCTAGTCGATCTGATAGTGCTTTGATCCGTCTCGGCTGGGGAGGCCTGGCGTTTGTCATCAGGTGGTCGCACTGCTTCCAGTCCAAGCTTTTCCATGAATGCTCTGAGAGTGGCGTTCGACGGTTTAATTCCTGTTGAGTACAGGAGCTTTGCGAGAGAGCGGTGTTCCTGATTCAGCTCCGCTGGGCTGTACCTGCTTTGCCCAAGGATTACCTGTTGCAGTTTTTGCAGTTGAGCGGTGTTTTCGTGGGGATACAGCTCCTTCAGCATGGCCATGCCGGCGCGTATCCCTCCTGTTCTGGCCAGCCAGGCATCGAGTTCATCGCTAAGTGCATCGCTGATCTCGTGGCATTTGCTGGGTGACCAGGAGCTTTCGCTCACATAGTCCAGCTGGAGGAAACCGGCGAAAATGTCGCAGAAATCGTGAAATTCCAGGGGCTGTCGGCCTTGGTGATTGGGGTGCCAGAGGAAAGCTCCAGCCTCCAGGGCGGCTCCTCCGAAC
>CALJTZ010000553.1 GCA_937975655.1 uncultured Synechococcus sp.
CGCTGAAGAGTGTTCTCGTCTCGATGATCGTCGGCTTCATCGTCGGGTTTCGCCAGATCAGGATGGCGAATTTGAGACGGGTTCGCGTCTGGTGCGGCGCTGTCGCTCGCCGCCTTCCGGGAGGCGCAGCCGAGCGCGATCTTCGTCATCTTCATCACCGCGGTCTGGCCGATCATCATCAACACAGCCGTGGGCATCCGCGAGATCCCGCAGGACTACACCAATGTGGCCCGCGTCCTGCGCCTCCGCAAAGGGGCCTACATCCGCAACATCGTGATTCCCGCCACGGTGCCCTATGTGTTCACGGGTCTTCGCATTTCCGTGGGTCTGGCCTGGCTGGCAATTGTGGCGGCCGAAATGCTCAAGGCCGATGGCGGCATCGGCTACTTCATCTGGGATGCCTACAACGCTGGTGGTGATTCCAGCTCCAGCCAGATCATCCTCGCCATCCTCTATGTGGGCCTGGTGGGCCTGGCCCTCGACCGCCTTGTGGCCTACGTGGGCCGCGTGGTCGCCAAGGGAGGCAACTGAGCCATGGCCGCTGGTTTTCTCACCGTTGATGACATCAGTCAAACCTTCCCCCTCGACGGCGGCGGTTGCTATGTCGCCCTCAAGGACATCGACCTGGAGGTCGCCGAAGGCGAATTCATCTCCCTGATCGGCCATTCCGGCTGCGGCAAATCCACCCTGCTCAACCTGCTGGCGGGCCTGACCCAGGCCAGCAGCGGCGGCATCTTGATGAATGGCCGACAGATCACCGATCCCGGCCCCGATCGGATGGTGGTGTTCCAGAACTACTCGCTGCTTCCCTGGCAGACAGTGCGACAGAACATCTCCCTAGCCGTGGACAACGTGATGAGCAGCAGCTCCGCTGCCGAGCGTCACCAGCGGGTGGAGCACAACATCCAGCTGGTGGGATTGAGCCATGCCGCCGACAAGCTCCCCGCCGAACTCTCCGGGGGAATGAAGCAACGGGTTGCGATTGCTCGGGCTCTCTCGATCCGGCCGAAACTCCTGCTGCTGGATGAACCCTTCGGCGCCCTCGACGCCCTCACCCGCGGCAACCTGCAGCAACAGCTGATGCAGATCTGCCAGGAAGCCGGAGTCACCACCGTGATGGTGACCCACGACGTGGATGAAGCTCTCTTGCTCTCCGACCGGGTGGTGTGCCTCACCAATGGACCGGAAGCGGGCATCGGCCAGATCCTCAAGGTGCCCCTGCCCAGGCCGCGCCAGCGGCTGGAGGTGATGGACCACCCCGACTACTACAAGCTGCGCAGTGAGTTGATCGGCTTTCTGCAACAGCAACGCCGCCTCAAGCAACGCCAGAAGGCCATCGCGGCTCCTGCAGCAGCCAAGCCCACAGCGACGACCCCAGCCAGGGCAACCACCACAGCCCAGGCAGCGACAACAGCCAGAACCACGGCCCAAAAGATCCGCCTGGGCTATCTACCGGGACTGGACATCGCCCCCCTGGCCGTGGCCCAGGAGCGGGGATTCTTCAGCGAACACAACCTCACCGTGCTGCCGGTGAGCTTCAACCGCTGGCAACAACTGGAAGAACAACTGCGCGCCGGCCAGCTGGATGTGGCCATCACCTCCGCCACCGCGCCCCTGGCCCTCACCCTCGGCCTCGACGGCCATCCAGCCTGGCCCGCCATCACGCCGATGACGGTGACCCGCAACGGCAACGCCCTCTGCCTGGCCCGGCGGTTCCTCGACCTCGACATGCGCGATGTCGGCAGCCTCAAGAACCGCCTGCAGGGGCGTGAATGGCCCCTCCGGCTGGCCATTGCCCAGAAGGGCAATATGCAGGAGCTGCTGCTGCGCCATTGGCTAGCCGGTGGTGGCATCAACCCGGAGCGGGAGGTGGAGTTCCTCACCCTCTCCCCCATGGCCATGCAGGCCGCCCTGCTGGCCGGTGAAATCGATGGCTTCATTGCTGGTCGCTACCGGGTGGCCAAGGCTGTGGAAGCCGGGCTGGGCTACGTGCTCGCCACCGACCTCGACATCTGGAGCGGCCATCCCGAGAAAGTGCTCACCTGCCAGGAGGGCTGGGCCACCAACCATGAATCCACCCTGCTGGCCCTCTGCGCCGGTCTGATGCGCGCCGCCCAGATCTGCGATGACGGCGGCCAACACAACGGACTGGTGGAACTGCTCAGCCGCCCCCAGTGGCTTGGCGCGGGCTCGGCAGCTGCCCTGGAGCGCCAGTTCAACCTGGGCATCGGCGACCCCTGCGGCGATCGGATGCCGCTGAACCGCTACCACAGTGATCGGGCCCACGTGGCCAATGGCGCCGAGGGCACCTGGATCCTCAGTCAATTCAGCCGCTGGGGCTGGAGTGCCTTCCCCAGCAACCGCGTCGAGCTGCTGAGCCAGGTGTACCGCAACGACCTGTGCAACCGCGCCCTCGAACTGGCGGGCTACCCGGCCCTGCGGCCGGAACGCCAGCCGTTTGCCCTGGCGGATGGCCGGAGCTTCGACCAGGACGATCCGCTCGCCTACCTGCGCGACCTGCCCTTCAGTGCCGCTGTGGCCGTGGAGCCCATCAGCCTGCCGCCGCCGGCGGCACCCCGCACCCTCGCTGCCCGCTGAGATGACCGCCACCATGACCAGCCCCTCCTTCCTGGAGTTCCGTGGCGTGAGCCAGGTGTTTCAGACCAAGCGCGGGCCCTTTGAGGCCCTCAAGGACATCAACTTGCAGGTGCGCCAGGGCGAATTCATCTGTGTGATCGGCCATTCCGGCTGCGGTAAGTCGACGCTCCTGAACATGGTGTCGGGCTTCCTGCAGCCCAGCAGCGGCAGCGTGACCCTGCGGGACGTTCCGATCGAGCGACCCGGACCGGACCGCATGGTGGTGTTCCAGAACTACTCCTTGCTGCCATGGAAAACCGTGGAGCAAAACGTGGATCTGGCCGTGAAGGCCGCCCGGGCCGAGCTCACGGCTGGAGTCCGGGCTGAGGTG
>CALJTZ010000554.1 GCA_937975655.1 uncultured Synechococcus sp.
GCAGGTGCTGCTCAGGTGCCCAACGAACCTCACCGTAAATGACACCATCTTCGGCAAGGTCGTGAACGAACTCGCGGGCAACGCGCTGCAAGCCCTCGCGGGTCTGCATCACGGCGGTGGTGTGGTCGAAAGTCTCGAGGTACTTGACCAGCGAGCCAGAGTTGGCGGAGGTCTCGAACCAGCCCTTCAGTTCAGCGGCATTGTCGAACAGATGCCAGGTGCAGGCCGCCATGGCACTGATCAGCGCCGGCACCATGGCCAGGGCCAGCCAGCTCCAGGCCCGTTCACCGCGGCTCAGCCCCCAGCGCTGGATGGCCAGCATCGCCAGCACCCATTCCAGGACGGACGCAACGTGGATCCACCAGGTGGGCAGGGAGAGGGCGTGCATGGGTGGGTTCTAGCGGCTGACCCCCCCGGCGCGTAGCAGCAGGGTGCCGGCCAGGGCGCATGATGTTGGAGGAGCGGCATTTCACGATGACGTTGCCTTCGGGCAGGGGCTCAGGGTGGTGGTTCATCCGGAGCCCTTCCAGGTTTTCAACCCACACGGCCACTGCGGTGCCCTGCGTCAGCTACCGCAGGGGATGAAGCTGTCGCGGCGGTGGAAGTCGGCTTCGCTGCCGGTGTGCTGCAGGGCCCAGTAGCTGCAGGTGCCGTTCCGTTGCTGCAACACGGCCGTGAGCGAGAGCTCCAGGGCCGCTTCAGCTGGCACCAGGCTGCTGAGGTTCAGCTCCAGGTCCAGGCTTAAGGCATCCACCGCCTGCTGGTGTTCCATCGGCACGGTTGAGCAGTGCGGTTCGGGCCGCAGGCCCGAGCGGTAGCCATCGAGGCGGTAGAGGTTCCAGTGGCCCGCCGGCGAGAGGTTCAGTTCCCAGTAGCCCTCGCTGCCGGCAATGCCCAGAAAGGCCTCGAAGCAGGTGGATTGCCAGAGCTCGTCGCGGCGTTGTGGCGTGGGGCTGGCCAGCGGGATCTCGAGGCCCTCGAGGGGGCCGCTCAGCCGGTAGTGGAGCCGCAGCTGGCCCTGCTCCAGGCTGTAGAACCCGCCTAGCTCGAGGCCGGCCAGTGCCGGATCCGGTTCGAAGGGCTGGAGGCGAAAGGGCACGGCCGGCATGGGGGACACCTCAGGCGAGCACGGCCTGCCGCCGCAGCCGCTGCACCAGGGCCCGCAGCTCAGCCTCCTGGGCCTCAATGCTCTCGGTGAGGCGGAACTGCACCAGCGCCCGGTGGAGGTTGTGCTCTGGATAGCTGGCCTTGAAGTAGGTGCTGCCGGCCAGGTAGTCGCTGAAGAAGCGCAGGCCCAGCTCAAAGCTGATCAGCCGCGCTGCATCCACGATGTAGGCGATGTCGGCATCGCTGAGAAAGGCATTGGCAACGGAGAAGTAGCCCTTCAGGATTGCCGCGGCCAGGTCGGCATCGAAGTGCACAGCTTCGAGGTCTGGGGCGTCCTCGCCGGCTCGATTGCAGCAGGAGCGCAGGCAGTCGCCGATGTCGTAGTGGATCAGGCCCGGTTTCACGGTGTCCAGATCCACCAGGCCCACGGCCTGGCCCGTGGCCCCATCCAGCATCACGTTGTTGATCTTGGGATCGCCGTGGATGGGCCGGAGCTGCAGTTCGCCGCGGGCCCTGGCGTTTTCGAGCACGGAGGCGAAGGCCTCGCGGTTGCGGATGAAGGCGATGCAGTGGTCGGTGCGCGCGCAGCGCTCCAGCTCGCTGCGCACCAGCGCCTGGCGGTAGTGCTCGAGATAGAGCGGCGTGATGTGGAAGCCCTCGAGGGTGTCGGCCAGCTGCTCGCTGGGCAGATCGCTGATCAGCAGGTGGAACATGCCTAGGCCGAACCCCAGTTCGCGGGCCTGCTCGGGGCCCTCGATCACATCCACGCTGCGGGCTGCGGCGATGAAGCTGATGGTGCGCCAGAAGCCGCCCTGGCTGCAGGCGTAGAGGGGGGCACCTCCATGGCGGGTGGTGATCACCTCCGGCAGCTCCCAGCGGCGACCCTGCAGGGCGGGCAGGGGCTGGCGCAGTCGTGCCTGCACGTGGTTGCCGACGCTGACCAGGTTCTGCATCACCAGCTGGGGCTGGCGGAACACCTGGGTGTTGATGCGCTGCAGCACCGTGGGGCGCCCGGCCGCCCGCACCAGATAGGTGTCGTTCACGTTGCCGCTGCCGAGGGGCGTGATCGACTCAATCGTGTCGGGGGTGTGGAAGGCCGCCGCCACGGCCTGGAGATGGTGGCTGTCATGGCCCCTGGCCTGCATCACGGCTGCACGGATCCGGGTGGTGTCGCAGCGTTGCACGCATGAGAAGACTTTTGAGCGCCGCCGTGCCAGCGCGTCCACAGGCCAAACGTCTCAGCAGGTGGTAGGGTGAGACAGATTCAAAGAGTTCTCTTTAGCAAGCTCACCACTTTCTCCAGAGCTGCCTTCGAGTCGGTTCATAGTCTTTCTGGTTCATGACGATTTACGTAGGGAATCTGTCCTTCGACGCCGAAGTGTCAGATCTCGAGCACCTGTTTGCCGAGTACGGCCAGGTGAGCAAGTGCAGCCTGCCCCTCGATCGCGACACCGGCCGCAAGCGCGGTTTTGCTTTCGTTGAAATGGCTAATGAGGCCGATGAGGCCAAGGCCATCAACGATCTGCAGGACGTCGAGTGGATGGGCCGCAGCATCCGCGTCAACAAAGCTGAGCCCCGCACCGGTGGCGGTGGTGGCGGCGGCGGTGGCCGTGGTGGTTACGGCGGCGGCGGTGGCGGCGGCGGCTACGGCGGCGGCGGCGGTGGCAACCGCTGGTGATTCCCAGCCCCTAGGCGTTAGCGCGTCTTCGAAACCGTCCCTGCTTGCAGGGGCGGTTTTTTTCTGGCGTTCTGGCTAGCTGTGGAGGGTCCATCGGCTTGCACCCATGTCCAAATCTCAGCTGAATGCGTTTGTGGCCAAGATGGAGAGCGATCCTTCCCTGAAGGCTCTGGTGGCATCCGCGGCTTCGCCCGAGGCCGTTGTGGCGATTGCCAGCGACAATGGCAACAGCTTCTCGGCCGCCACCTGGAACCGCCACCTGCGGGGCTGAATCAGCTGGAGGCGGAGGTGTAGTACCGCAGGGCGTACTGCCAGAACCAGCGGCTCAGCCCCAGGGCGGCCGCTGCCACTCCCAGGCTGCCGAGGGCCCAGCAGCCGCTGACGCGGCCCAGGATCGCCTCCGCCGGCACGGTGGTTAGAAAGGCCACCGGCAACACCAGGGTGAACAGGGTGCGCAGGCCTGCTGGGTAGGCGCTCACGGGATAGCGGCCCGCCACCAGCACGTAGCGGAGCACTTCGGTGGCGTTCCACACCTTCACGAACCAGATGCTCAGGGCCGCGAGCAGGAACCAGAGGCTGTAGAGGATCACGGCACTGCTGGCCAGCAACAGCGCCGTGAGGGCCACGTGGCTGGCCTGCCAGCTGGCGCCAGCCCGGCTGGCGGCCCAGATGATCAGCCCAGCTCCCGC
>CALJTZ010000555.1 GCA_937975655.1 uncultured Synechococcus sp.
ACTGTGGTGGCCCGCTTGCTGCGCGCCTGGCAAGCCGCCCATGGGTTGGCCAGGCGCGAATCGCGCACGGCCGAGGCCTGGTTGGCGGCACAACAGGGGTTGTCCTTGGCTGAGTTTGTGGCCGTCCAGCGCGGCCTGCTGTACCAGCCCTTGCAGGAGCAGGTAGCGCTGTTGGCCCCGGGGGGTGCCATGGAGCAGAACCTGCGGGCCGTGCAGCGGGTGCAGGCCAGTGTGGGGTTGGTGCCGGTGAACCAGGCGTTGCCGCAGGTTTCCGATGGCCCCCTACGCCAGGCTTTGCAGCGCCACTGAATCACTGGGCCAGTGGCGCTGCAGCACGATGGTGAAGCGTGTGCCGTGGCGGGGTTCACTCCACACCTGCACAGAGCCGCCCATCGCCTCCACCAAGGCCTTCACCACCGGCAGTCCCAGGCCCGTGCCCTCGATTCCACCAGTGTTGCTGCCGCGAAAGAACGGCTCGAAGATGCGCTCCAGATCCGAGGCTGAAATGCCAATGCCCCGATCTTGGATGCTGATGGCCAGCTGATTCCCTTTGGCCCTGAGATCAACCCGGATGGGCTGCTGCTGCGGGGAGTATTTCTGGGCGTTGCCAATCACATTGATCATCACCTGTTCCAGTTGATCGTGGTGGCCCATGGCCCACCAGGCCTCTGAATCGTGGGGGGTGCTGGCTTCCCTGTTCAGTTCAATGGGATGGGAATTGACATGGCGGATACTCTCAATCGTGGTGTCCAGTAAGTCCGCCACATTGATGGGTTCCAGGACTGGTTGGTTGACATTTTCACCAGCTTTGAACAGGGAGAGAAGATCGTTCAGCAGGTGTTCCATGCGAACGAGCTCGCGTCGTTGAATTCTGAGGGTGTCGCGATGGTTGGCGGCAGACTCCCCGAGCTCCCTGGCCAAGCGCCTGTTGCACAGGTTCATGATCATCAGTGGCCCCCTCAGCTCATGGCTCAGGGAGTGGGTGAATCTTCGCTGTTGGGAGAGGCTGGTCTCGAGGCGCGCCAGCAGGCTGTTGAACGCTGTGGTGAGGTCGCCAACCTCCTTAGAGCTGGTGGTGATCGGGAGTTGCAGGTGGGTCGGGTTGCTGGTGTTGATCGCAGCGGCGGCTGAGGAGAGCTGTTGGAGTGGCTGAATGATCCGCCGCGTGAGTAAGGACGAGGCCACGAGGCTGAGGCTGATGCAACTCAGGAACGTGAAAAGAGATGAATGGGCGAGGGAGTTTTCAAACGCTGCATATTCCGTGATGTCTTGGGCGACCCATAATGTTGTGAAGTAGCTGAGTTGTTTGATCCTGAGAATGGCGTACTCCCGGTTGTCAACGGACGTGCGTTGGTCGAGGCTCTGCTTCAGCTGGCTCGAGTCAGCTGACCAGCCACTGCTTGTTGGCTGTTCTGAATTGGTCGATGCGATTAATTCTATGGACTTTGGCTTGATTTGATCGTTGTCTTTGTCGGGTAATATTATGACTTTGTCGGCTGTCGTGATCCAGTAGGCGTGGTCGTGGCTGCCGAGATCTTTCAGGATGTGCCCAAGTGCTGCTTGTTGTTCCTGTATTGGCAGTCTTTTGGTGTTGTCGTAGGCCTGTTGGATGCGTTCGCTGTCGTGTTTGATGTGCGCACTGTTGTGCTGCAGAACGTTGTCGCGCTTGCTGATCAGGCTGGTAGCCGTAG
>CALJTZ010000556.1 GCA_937975655.1 uncultured Synechococcus sp.
AAGGAAGCCAGCCTGCCGAGCCCTGGGGTGCGCCGCAAGTATTTCGCCATGCCGGCGATGAGCCTGGATCAAGCCCTGCACCAGCTGGATGTGATCGACCACGACTTCTACCTCTTCCGCGACGACAAGACCGGCGAGCTGCAGGTGGTGTATCGACGCAACCACGGCGGCTTCGGCGTGATCCAGGCCAAAGCCTGAGAATCCCGGGGCCTGCTCGGCCCTGCTCCTCCCTTGCGCGACCTACCTGATCTCGCTTCGCTGATCGATCACGCGCTGCTCGATCCCCACCAGGGACGGGAGGCGATCGAGCGCTGCTGCGATGAAGCCCGCCACTTCGGCTTTGCCGGGGTGTGCGTGGCCTCCCGCTGGCTGCCGGCGGCCCGGGAGCGCCTGGGCCCGAGCGGCGGCCGCGGCCCCAAGCTGATCAGTGTGGTGGGCTTCCCCTTCGGCGCCGTGCCGCCAGGGATCAAGCAAGCCGAGGCCGAGTGGGCCGCCGCCGCCGGAGCCGAGGAACTGGATGTGGTGCCCGATTTCGGCGCCCTGGCCGACGCCGACAGCACCAGCTTCTGCCAGGACCTCGCGGCGATCGTGGAACTGGGGCTGCCGGTGAAGGTGATCCTCGAGGTGGGGCGTCTCGACCCCGCGGCGTTGGAGCTGGCGGTGGAGGCCTCGATCGATGTGGGGGCCACTTTTCTGAAAACCGGCAGCGGCTTCGGACCGGCCGCCACCGTGGAGCAGGTGACACGACTGCGGGACCTGGCCCGCGGCCGGGCAGCCGTGAAGGCCTCGGGCGGCATCGGCACCCTGGAGCAGGCGATCGAACTGGTGGAGGCCGGGGCCGGCCGCCTGGGCACCAGCCGTGGCGTGGCCCTGATGCAGGCCCTACGAGCCCCCGGACCTTGAACGGCGAGCAGCGCCTGGAGGGGCTGGTGCTCAAGTGCAGCCCCCTGGGGGAGGCCGACCGGCTCCTCACCCTGCTGAGCAACGCCGAGGGCCTCACGCGGCTGGCGGTGCCGGGCGCGCGCAAACCAAAGAGTTCCCTGGCGGCTGCCGTGCCCCTGGCGGTGCTCTCCCTGCAGGTGAGCGGCAGCCGCGGCCTGAGGCGGGTGCGCCAGCTCCATGTGCAGCGCAACTTCTCCGCCCTGGCCGAGCGGCTGGAAACCCTGGCCGCCGCCCAGGGCCTGGCGGAACTGAGCCTGCAGTTGGTGCCCAGCGGCGACCCCGTGGAGGGCGTGCTCGACGACCTGCTACTGCAGCTCAATCTGCTGGAGGCCGTGGTGAAGGAGCGCCAGGACAGCCTGGAGGCCCTGGCCATCGCCGTGCAGGGCGGGGTGCACCTGCTCGCCCTCGGCGGCTACGCCCTGCCCCTGGCCGCCTGCGCCCGCAGCGGTGAACGGCTCGATCCCCCCCTGGGCAACTGGGAGTGGCGCTGCAGCTTGATCCCCAGTGAGGGCTTTGTGATCGGCGGCGTGGCGGGCGCCCAGCTCGTGCTCAATGCCTCCGAGCTGGCCCTGCTGCAGCGGCTGCTGCGGCCGGCCCTGCCCCGCCGCCGCGACGGCGAGCTGATGGGCCCCCAGCGGGTGTGGCTGCGGCTGCTGCAGCTGGTGGACCTGTGGAGCCGGGAGCATCTGGGCCGCAGCGCCAGGGCATGGCCGTTGCTGCGCCAGTGCTTCGGGCCAGCTGGTGCGCCATCATCGTGAGCCGGCCATCGTTAGACCCCTTGAGCGGACCCGCGCGATCTTCCGGCCTCCAAGGCGTGCTGGCCCTGCCGGAATTCCGCAAGCTCTGGCTGGGGCAAGTGTTCAGCCAACTGGCGGACAAGTTCTACATCGTGTTGATGGTGTTTCTGATCGCCCAGTACTGGGTGAGCGCCACACCACCAGCCGATGGCGCCCTGGCGGAAGCGGCCGGGGCCTTCAAGCTGGATATCGAGAGTCGGGCCCAGCTGATCACCCTGCTGGCCACAGGGATCTACGTGGCCAACACGATCCCGGCCATGCTGCTGGGGCTGGTGGCCGGCGTCTGGGCCGATCGCTGGCGCAAGCGCGAGGTGATGGTGGCCTCCAACGCCATCCGGGCCGGGCTGGCACTGCTGGTGCCCCTGTGCCTGCTGGATGGGCCCATGTGGCTCGGCTTGAGCTGGGGCTACTGGACCCTGCTGGTGATCACGTTCCTGGAATCGGTACTCACCCAGTTCTTCGCGCCGGCCGAGCAGGCCGCCATCCCGATGTTGGTGCCCACGCGCCAGCTGCTGGCGGCCAATTCGCTCTACCAGGCCACGAGCATGGGCGCCACGATCGTGGGCTTTGCCCTGGGCGACCCCATCCTGCGGCTGCTCAAGTACGGGTTGGCAGAGGTGGGCATTCCCAATGGCGAGTTCGCCCTGCTCCCCCTCTGCTACGGCCTGGCGGCCCTCTCGATCGCCTGGATCCGAGTGGAGGAAACCCCCAGGGCCGCCACTGGCGACACGGTGTGGCGGGAAATCGGCGAGGGCCTGCAGGTGTTGCGGGAACGGCCGAGTGTTCGCAGCGCCATGCTGCAGCTGGTGCTGCTCTACAGCCTGCTGGCCGCTCTCTATGTGCTGGCGATCAGCCTGGCCTCGGCCATCAAGGGCTTAGGCCCCACCCAGTTCGGCACCCTGCTGGCGATGAGTGGCGTGGGCCTGGCGATCGGCGCCGTGGCCGTGGCCCAGGTGGGCCACAGCTTCAACCGCCGCCGACTGGCCGCAGCGGGCCTGGGCACCATCGCCTGGAGCCTGGTGTTGATGGGGCAGCTGCGGGGCAACCTGGTGTTCACCCTGGTGCTGTGTGGGGTGCTGGGCCTCGGCGCAGCCCTGTTGGCCATCCCCGCCCAGACCACCATCCAGGAGGACACCCCCGAAGCCATGCGCGGCAAGGTGTTCGGCCTGCAGAACAACCTGATCAACATCGCCCTCAGCCTGCCCCTGGTGCTGGCCGGCACCGTGGTGAGCCGCTATGGCCTGCTGCCCGTGCTCTGGGCCCTGGCGGCCCTGGCCCTGGCGGCCGCCCTGCTCGAGAAACCCTGGAAACGCTGCTAGCGTCACCCCTTGGTTGAGCCTGCCGCTGCGTGGCCCACATCGCCTGGCTGGGCAAGAAGTCACCGTTCTGCGGCAACGTCACCTACGGCCTGGCTACCACCGAGGCCCTGCGGAGTCGGGGCCATGAGATCAGCTTCATCCACTTCGACACGCCTGCGGGGTTTCCTCTCAAGCGGGACGACGCCGAGGGGGGACTGAACCAGGGGATCTTGAACCAGGGGTTGAAGCGCTTCCGCTCGGCCCCGGCCAAGCCCACCAGCAGCGAAGGCCCCCCCGATGTGGCCCTGTCGTACCTGGTGAAGTCCCAGGTGTACACCATTCCATCGCCGGGGGCGCAGCGGGAACTGCGGGAGTCCCTGGAGAGGCTGCAACCCGATCTGGTGCACGCCAGTCTCACCCTCTCCCCCCTCGATTTCCGGCTGCCAGATCTGTGCCAGCAACTTGGGCTGCCCCTGGTGGCCACCTTCCATCCCGCGTTTGACGCCAGCCTGCGCAACCTCAGCGCCGGCACCCAACAGCTCACCTATCAGCTCTACGCCCCCTCCCTGGCCAAATACCACCGGGTGGTGGTGTTCTCCGAGCTGCAGGCCGAGGTGCTCAGCCGGCTGGGGGTGCCCGAGGCACGGCTGGCGGTGATCCCCAACGGTGTGGACCCCAACCTGTGGACCCCGGCCCCGGCAGCCACAGCGGCCTCGGCCGACCTTCTGACCTTGCGGCAACGGTTTGCCGGCCAGCGGGTGTTCTTGTACATGGGCCGCATCGCCACCGAAAAGAACGTGGAAGCCCTGTTGCGCGCCTGGCGGCTGGTGCAGCCAGCCGGTTGCACGCTGGTGGTGGTGGGCGATGGGCCGGTGCGCCAATCCCTGATGCAGACCTACGGCCCCGAGATCGATGTGCTCTGGTGGGGTCACGAACCCGATCAGGCCAAACGCCTGGCGCTGCTACAACTGGCCGAGGTGTTCCTGCTGCCCTCGCTCGTGGAGGGGCTAAGCCTGGCGCTGCTGGAGGCGATGGCCAGCGGCACCGCCTGCGTGGCCACCGATGCTGGAGCCGATGGCGAGGTGCTGGAGGGGGGCGCGGGCATCGTGATCAGCACCCAGGGGGTCACCACCCAGCTGCGCACCCTGCTGCCGGTACTGCGCGACCAGCCCGTGCTCACGGCGGAACTGGGCCGGCGTGCCCGGGCACGGGCCCTGGAGCGCTACACCCTCGAGCGCAACATCGACCAGCTGGAGAAGCTCTATGCAGGCCTGGTGCCCCAGACAACGGCCGCAGCCTGAAGCAGCAAGGTAAGGCCCGCACGATGGGCTCACGCTTGTGGCATTCAATAGCAACAGAGGAAGAAACCAATATCGACTGTGCAGGCAACGTTCGCGACATTGACGGCAACAAGAGCTGCAACTATCTATTGAGCATCACGAAAGCGCAACTGCTCGGATCAGCATGTCTCACAAACAATCCGGCTCCCGTGAGCTACGGGTGGCCTTGATCTCGGACACGGGCGGGCCAGCAGCATCAGCCACCACGTTTTATTACAACGTGGGCAGCAGCGGCAGCGGTTTTGTCCCCACCAATTCATTCGGGCCAGGCCCACAGGCCGTGAGTGAACTGGTCCAGAGCTGGAAGCCCAAACAACTTCTGGCCATTGGCGATCTGGCCTACAACGCCGGTGGCAGCACCCTGCAGGATATCTCCATTGGCCAGTACTACAACAACTTTATTCACCCTTATCCGGCAGCGCCCTATCTGAGCGAGCCGTACACGACAGTCAACGGAAAGCCGGCTCAAAGTGGACAAAAAGCCTGGCCGTACAACATTTACGATTACCCTAAAGGCTTTCCAAACCCTCTAACCGGTAAAGAGGGTGGCAGCCCCAATGATCGCAACCGCTTCTGGGGCTCACTCGGAAACCATGACTATGGGATGGCCATCGGCTATGGCCAGGTTGGTCTAACGCCTTACGACTTTGAAGGCAAACCAACAGGTAGCCCCGCTGGTGCATCATCAAGTACGTCCGTGGAATCCTCTATGGACTACTTCATGCCCTTCCTGGAGAAGCCATCTCTACTGGGCAAAGACCGGAACCGACTCCATGTGGGCAGCCGCGATAAGAGCGGCAACCGCGGCGCCTACTACTCCATCGGCTTTGGCGGCACCAGCAAGCAACCCCTGGTTGAATTTTTCATGCTGGATAGCGAGCGACTCAACATCAACGCAGGCTTTGAAGATTGGAATCCTTCAGGCAAAAAATCACTCAATCCTGCAACAGGCCGCTACGAGAATGCTGTGGAGGCCACTCCAGACTTCTCCCTCACCTACGACCCCAGCAATCCGCAATCGCTGGCAGCTCCCAACACGACAACGGATCCGGATAATGGCCATGACCAGTTTCAGTGGCTGCGCCAATCCCTTAAAGCTTCCAAGGCCGCCTGGAAGGTGATCACGGGCCACCATCCGGTGTATGCCTCGGGTGGCTGGAGCGAGACACAACCCGATGACCACATGAGCAATCCCTACCTGCAACGCCTGCTCAAGGCACTGCCGGAGGGATCCTTTGACGCCTATTACAACGGCCATGATCACTACTACGAGCGGGTTATGGAGAGCAAGCCAGGCGGGATTGGGCTCGGTATTCCCTTCATTACCAACGGCAACTCAGGCCGCAACCTCTCCAAAAAGATCCAGGTTCCTTACGGAGTTTCCGTCTACGAGCCCACTGGCTACGACAGCCAGTCAACCACCAATCCCAACAGCAACGCACTGCCCTACCTGCTCGATTCAAGCCCGCTCGAGGTAGCCAGCAGCGGACTGGCAGGCAGCGGCAGCAAAACTGAAACCAACAGGTTCAGCAATGGCCTCTATGGCTATGGCTTTGGCGCCACCAAGCTGGATGCCAACCAAGACTATCTCCTGTTTGAGTATGAGGAAGCGATGGTGACGGACCCCGCCATCGCCAACCACCTCAAAGGCGGCCAATCCGCCGAGCCAGGATTCGAAGGCACCAAGGCATCGGATTGGGTTCCCAATCCTGGCGGCACCTTAAATGGCAAGTCTGATCTGGCCCAGTTCAAGTTGGCGATCAACAGTGGCGTTGTCACGGGCGTGGAACTGCTGAATGGCGGCCGCGGTTACATGACCAGCAAAGGCGGCAACCATACCGTGACGGGCTTCAACATCTATGGAAATAACATCGACCCCTTAAAGCCCTGGGAGCAAACCGCTCAGGTTGACCTCACGTTCAGCAATGGCGCACTGAGCGCTGTGAGCCTCACTGATGGCGGCAAGGGCTACGAGCTTGCTGTCCAGTCTGCTGCTGAAAACAACACCACCACATCCACCGAGCAACTCACCGCAGATCAAAGCATCGTTACAGCCCTGAATTACAACCTTGACGAAATTCAGTACCTCGTACGCGACAGCCCTCTCTACAACGACTTCTACTTAATCACCGAATCCCAACCAGTAGTAGAGATCCTGGGCAAGGCTGGCAGTCCGGGAACACTCAGATTGAGAGTGGAAGCAGCAAGCAAACAGGCACGCCGACTGCTAAGCAAAGAGCTCAAGCCCACAACCGGTTATTCGGGCAGCGGTAGCCAAACCTTCACCACACAAGCCCAAGATGGCGACTTCACGCTCTACCACAAAGGCAGCATCCTTGCGCAGGGGAATCTGAACAATGGCATCTGGGAGGGCACTATTACTCAATTGCCCAAGGCCAGCGAGACGCTCATCGTGGACTTTGCTGGGGATCCGATCACGTCCTACAACGTGAACTTCAAACCGTTCTCAGGCAAAGCGACGGTGGTGCGCGGCAAGCCAAGCCGCATGGCAGGCAGCGCGAATCTGAGCGGTGCGCTCGATCCAACGCTGCTGGCGGCGATTGCCACTGAACCTTCCCAGCCCAGCAGCTGGAACGGCACCCCTTCAGAACCCTGGCTACCTCTTGCGGCCGGGGCCTCCGACCTCAGCTGAGCCCCCACTGGGCAGCGGGCACACCCAGAAGCCACTCAAACAACAACCGCAGCAACTGCACTGCGGCTGGCGCGGCGGCGACCACCCCAACGGCTCCGGGCTGTTGTGGATCAGGAACGCGGCAGGTTCAGCTCAGATCGGAAGAGCGTCGTGTAGGGAA
>CALJTZ010000557.1 GCA_937975655.1 uncultured Synechococcus sp.
GTGCAAGCCCGCTTTGCGTGGCTGGGTGAAGAGCGACCTACGGCTTGAAAAAGCCAGCCACAGCCGCCGGATAGATCAGGTGCTCCTGCGTGATAACACGCGCTCCTAAAGTCTCTGCGGTATCGCCAGCCAACACCGGCACCACAGCCTGCGCCAAGATGGGGCCATGGTCGAGCTCTGCCGTCACTTGGTGCACCGTCGCACCTGCAAATTTGCAGCCAGCGTCAATGGCGCGTTGGTGGGTGTTTAGCCCTGCAAAAGCAGGCAACAAAGACGGGTGAATGTTGATCAAGCGGCCAGCGTAATGCGTCACAAAGGCAGGCGTCAAAATTCTCATGAAACCCGCCAGCACCACCAGATCCGCCGGCGCCCCATGGCGCAGCACCCCATCCCACGGAAGCCCCAGCAGCCGTGCCGGCACGCTGGTGAAGGGCATCAGGCCCTGGCGCTGCCAGGGGGCCAGATGCACGCTGGGCCCCGCCAACCGCAAGAGCTCGAGGGGATCGAAATCTCCACCCGGAAACCAGGGATCCTGCACGTTGTCAGCGCCGAGGGCCACCGGCACTCCAGCCTGCTGCAACAGCTGCACCGGTGCCACTGGCCGTTGAGCCGTGGTGAGGCCATGGCGGCGGCCGAGCAACCAGAAGTTGGTGCTGGGCAGCGCCACCACCGCCAACCCAACGGCGGCCATCCGCTCCGCCAGCTGGCGCTGGTGGGGCTCCGGCAACAGACCCATGCTGCTGCTGTGGCTGCAGGTCACGGGGATGGCCACCCCATGGCGCTCCAGCAGGGAGGTGAGCAGGGCCACGCCATGGCCCCACTGGTCGCCGCCCTCATCCACATGCAGATCCACGCCACAGCCCAGGCGATCCGCCAGCTGCAACAGACCCAACAGCTCGGCTGCAGCGCCGGGCCCCGGGGGGAACGGGGGCCCCAGCACGCCGCCGAGGAGGCCACCGGCTGCCGCCACCCGAGCCGCCAGCTGCCGGCCCATCGCGGTGGACCACACCGACACCGGTACCAGCGCCACCAACTGCAGCTCCACCCGGCCCCGCCAGCGGTCCCGCAGCTCCAGCAGGGCCTCCCAACTGGGTTCGGCCCCTAACCCCCCACTGTCCACGTGGCTGCGCAGGGCCCGCAGCCCATAGCGCCAGGCCTGCTCCAGGGCCCGCTCACCCCGCTCCAGCACCTGCTCATAGCGGCGCCGCTCACCCTCGCGCAGGTTGGCCGCCAGGGCGCTCTCCATCGTGCCGCTGGGGTTGGGATAGGCCGGCCAGGTGAAGGCCTTATCGAGGTGCACATGGGGATCCACCAGGGGCGTGAGCGCCAGGGGTGCGTCCGCTAGATCGGAAGAGCGTCGTGTAGGGAAA
>CALJTZ010000558.1 GCA_937975655.1 uncultured Synechococcus sp.
AATCGGCCGGGAATGTTCAGCAGGTGAAGCGGTCAGTTCGGGCATACCTGAGCAAGTACATGACAAAGGGATCGGGGGACTGTGCCCAATGGGTTGGTTCTTCGCACGAGAACCTGATCCCCCACCAGTGGTGGTTTTGGACGCGTCGCCTGCGGGCCTGGGTGCTGCAGCACATCCTCCCTCTGGCGTTCTCGTTCCTGGCTTGGGTTCACGCCCACCGGGAGGAGATCGCCGAGATGGGGCTGGCCAGCTTTCGCGTGTTGGATCTCCCGGACCCCCGGGCCCCCCTGACCTTTGAGGTGAACTGGTTGGGCTGCTCCAGGGTGGCCGAGCTGCTCTACCTCTGGCAGACGGACCAATGGGACACAGAATGGCATCGGCAATCCCGTTTGAGTCTCAGCTCGTGTCAGCCCTAACCCTCGCGAACATCCCCAGCAGCATCAACACCTACGAGCGGCTCGCGGTCTGGGCTATCCAGTGCTGCCAGAGCATCGCCAATGGCCTTGAGGCCAACGTGGTGGCCGGCGAGGAATCGGTACCTGCCGCGCAGTGCCAAGTGGCTGTTACAGCAGACAACTTGGACCGCTTCATCCTGACGGCCTATATCCCTGTGGATCGCGACGCGCTCAACAGCAGCACCGCGAAGACCTGGATGGCAGCCAAGGATCTCGCCACTGCTGCCCCCCACTCCAACCTCCTCAGCAACTGATGCCGGTCCTGGCGTTCAAGATGCCGGCCCGGGTTGCTTCGCGCCCCAAGGCGACGAAAGGCAGGACCGGCAGGACGGGCCGAGGCGGCAGCCGCGGCAGCGGCCCAGAACGCCGCCGCGGCTTCAGGCCGCAGAACTACTCCCAGACTCCGGCCATCAAGATCTGGCGACCGCCAATCCCAGAGCCTCTGCCCCCGGCCCCACTCTTGGGGCCTCGCGGCCTGCTCGGGCTCGGGTTGCTGGCACTCGCCCAACTCTGGGGCAGGACCGCCGGCCGGCCGGCCACATCCGCCCCGGTCCCCTCGGTGTGGATGGACGGAATATCTGGCCAGTTCCCAGCACCCGGCAACACGACGCCTGGAACCTGGATCTTGGACCGGACGGCTGGGAGCTTCAGCTTTTACGACTCTTCGGCCTGTGGGGCCTCAACCGCCCAGACAGCCGGGGATTACCGGCTGTTTGTAGTCGGCGATGTCTACACGGTGGAACCGTTCGAGACGGCCGGCGCCTGCGGCCCACGAGAGGTTGGCTTCATCGTGAACAAAGGCCTGCCCAGCGAGGCCAAACGCACCGCGCAGAGCACCACCTACGGATTCAAAAACTCGAGCCTGGGCTACGTCTCGAGCTTCACCGGCGCCCCCTCGGTGCCTTGGGCGGCGCCCACAACTCCAGTCCCGCTCCCGGATGGCTGGGAACCGGAGGCGCCACCGACGGGACGGGCGGCGGTGGCCGGCGCTGTCGTCGTCCCCTCAATGCCGTCCGTTGAGGCCCCGGTGGTTCCGCTGGCCCTGCCGGCACCCGGCGCAGATCAAACCGCATCCCCCCCGGTCGTCCGCAGGTCTATCCGCCGGCCCCCTGCGTTCCCGCCAACTGTTCCAGCGGAGACGACCCCCCTCGTCAACGGCAACGTGCTGGCCCCCGTTCTGCCCCCTATCCCGGCGACGGATCCCGGGGTTGTCTTCCCCATCCCCGGACAGCCAGGCATCCCCGGCAATGGCCCCCAGCCCGATCTGCCATCAATGGCGCAGGAGCTTGGCCGGATCGAGCGAAAGCTCGAGGCGGTCCTCAACCCGGGCGGTGATGCCAACCCCCTGCCGGAGTGGGCCAACGACCTGGGCGACGCTCTCAACTTCGCGCGGATGCTCTACGAGCTGTTCACCGCCACGCAGGCCGGCGGGACCTACACGCTCAGCTCGCCCTGTGTCTTGGATGAGAACGACGAGCGGGTGCCAGTTGGGGTGAACTACGAAGGCGATCTGGGCTGGCTCGGCGTCTTGAGCAACAAGATCGACGCCCTGGCCGAGCTGCAGCAGGTGGCCAAAGACCTAAAACAGCCGATCTGTAAGCACAAGCCAGTCGGTCAACCCGTACAGGTCACTTTTGTCGAGCAGTTGCCATGAGCCAGCCACGGCTACGGAAGGTGTTCAGTTACCGCGACTTGTTGGGGCACTCGCTCGAAACCCATACCGAGCATTGGCGCGGCTTCGCATGGCAAGCCGGCCCCGTCGTGGTGACCTACGAAGACATCAGGTGGGGCAAGGTCCAAGTGTGGGCATCCTCGAAAGCCGAGGGACAGCGGGTGATTGGCCATGCGGCGGCCATTGCCGGCATAGTTCTCGTGAAAGAGGGCTGGTCCGTTCACGTTGCCCAGAATCCCCGCTATGGGCGGACCGGAACCATGGTCCCAAGGCCCCTTCTGAACGGCGCTATCAGTGTGACCATGCGGCCCGGTAGCAGCGGGCGCCCCGAGGTGGTGGCTCCGGGGCTGGACCTATAGGTCGCACCGTTGCAGGAGCGGCGGATTGACCTACAACACGGTCATTCCCATGAGTCCCATATGACTCTCGACCCGAAAGCCCGGAAGCTCTCAATTAACTTCCCCGGCGGCACCCTGACAGCGACCCGCGGCCTGCTGGAGGCCGTGTGGGGTCCCCAGCTGATCGAAACCGCGGAACCTGCGGTCGCAACTGTCTCCGTGAGCGGTTACCTCCGGCAGCGGCTGATTGGCGGCCCTACCAAAACCGTGGCGGCCAACACCTACACCCGTAAGAAGTACCCCGTGAGCGTCGCATCTGGCGCGGCTGGTGGTGAGGCGATCATGCTGAACGTGTCCGGCAAATGGTGGACCGCTCGTCTCTCCGGTAGCCACCAGGCCTTCTGCGACTTCCTGCGCGGCAGCACCTTCTATCAAAACGCCCCCCTTCTCTGGAAGAGCCAGCGCGGCAAGGGCTACGGGCCGTTCGGCTCCTGATCTTCTGATACGTCAACCACGCGGCAAAACTCATGGCAATCCTTCCCCACACCTTCCAGGTTCCAGGCGGCAATCCCTGCACGATCTACAGCGAAGCCGGCAAGGTCAATAACGCGCTGGTCTCCAACATCAACTACTTTCTGAACAACGCCCTCGACCCGGACGTGCTCGATGGTGTGACCAACGAGCAGGCGGTGGTATCTGCCCACACCCGCCAGCAATACCCCGGCGACGTGTCGGCAATTAACGTCTCCGGCTCGACCCGTGAGTTCTTGAAGGACCCCACGCGTAAAACCGGCAACTCACTGCCCGGCCGGGAGTTTGTGTTGGTGGCCAAGGATGAGAACGAGGCCGTGCTGGAAAAACGGACTTTCACCTACAAAGGCCGGTGGATGGACCTACACGCCTTCTTGTCGGCTGAGGCCAAGTTCGACCTGCTGGCCTACAACGCCACAGGTGCTCGTTCGACCATCGCGAAGACGCTGGCGTCCTGAGCCGTGGCCTGGTCTCTGATTGGCTCCGTCACCGTTGGCCCCGATACCAACAGGGCCACGGTTGGGCCGATCACGGTCCCTGTGGCTGGAGGCGTGGCGGTCAAGCTTCGGCAGACATCGCCCACCAACCCTTTTCGCTTCGCTTATGGGCTGCTGAGCTTCGAGTCGGCCAATGGCCGGGAGCTCGGCACCCTGAAAGTCTGGGCTGATCAGGTCTTTACCGCATACCGGCTCGGTGAGGGGCTGACGGCTCTGAGCCAAAGCGGATCTCTGGTGTTTGAACCGCGGTCCTACAACCTGCGATGGGTCAAGGCCGGCTGGCCGTGGACCCTGGAATTCATGGCGGACGTAGGCAGCCAGCTGCCAGACGACCGATTCACGGCACCCGGCCTGGTGGACAGGCTTAACCGCCTGCTGAGCATCAAGGCCGCGGGCTCCCTCGGACGGATTCAGTTCTAATGACGCTTCTCACAGGCCTTACTGATGCAGGCGTGGAGGTGCCAATCCAGGTCGATCAGGCCGGGCGCCTGGTGGCCGAGGGCCTGACGGGTCCTGCCGGCCCTGCCGGCCCTGCGGGCCCTGCCGGTCCTGCCGGCCCTGCCGGCGACGACGGAGCCACCGGCCCTGCCGGCCCTGCCGGTGATGACGGAGCCCCCGGCCCTGCGGGCCCTGCCGGCCCTGCCGGTCCTGCCGGCACTGACGGAGCCCCCGGCCCTGCCGGTCCTGCCGGCCCTGCTGGTCCTGCCGGCACTGACGGAGCCACCGGCCCTGCCGGTCCTGCCGGCCCTGCCGGTCCTGCCGGCACTGACGGAGCCACCGGCCCTGCCGGTCCTGCCGGTCCTGCCGGTCCTGCCTTCTCCGGCGGGACCCTGACAGCAGGCCTGGTTACGGCCGCGGGCACCACTTCGCTAGTCCCCCTGCGTCTCCAGAGCGGAACAAACTCGAGCACCCCCGCAGCGGGCGCTGTTGAGTTTGACGGCAAGGTGCTCTACACCACGCCAGCCAGTCGGGGCGTGTCGCCGTCGATGATGCTCTATCGGCTGAATAGCGATTACGTCGGCAGCAACAGCAGCGCCACACAGTCAATGTTTGGCGTAGGTGTAACGCTTGAATCTGGCACGGTTTACGCGTTTGAGTGGAGGTTCGTCCTAGCAAAGACGACCGGCACGACCAGTCATGGCGCGAGCATTTCTTTCGGGGGATCGTCTACGACCAACAGCATTCTTTATCTGGGCGTGGGCACGGCGTCTAGTGGATCTGTACCAATCGCTTTTTCAACGTCCTATAGCTCTGTGGCGGTAAACACAACAGCGAATGCAGCGATAGCAGCCCCGGCCACAACTGCTACCAGGACTCACTTCTGGCTGGTCGATGGAACCGTCAGCGTGAACGCAGGAGGGACGTTCATTCCTCAGTACACATTGACAGCAGCTCCCGGAGGTGCCTACTCAACCGTGGCGGGCTCTTACTTTGCAATCTGGCCTGTTGGGGCAGCGGGCGCCAATACATCTGTGGGTGTCTGGGCGTAGACATGCAACAACTACCACGGCCGATTAAATATATCTGGGGGCTAGGGGTCTCTTTTCTGTTGATCCTCAGCATCGCCACGGAACACGACAGTAGATGGTTGCCCCTGATCCATCAGGCCATCGATCTGCTGCAGGCGCAGATGGCGCCTACCTCGAACAAGTGATGTACCAGCCGGTACGCGGCCCGTCCGCTTCCCACCGCGGCAGCCAGTTTTTCCAGCTGTACTCCAGATTGGCGCCGTTGGTGTTGCGGGCATAGCCCCCGCTCACGAGCAACGCCTCCCCGTTGGGATCATGCATCACCACACCCTGGGGCCAGAGGCCGACCGCCACAGACCAGTGGCCGCCACCCGTGGGGTTTGAAACGTGGCCGCGATGTAGCCAGCCCACGGCGACCGGCCGGCCAGCCCGAAGCTCCCGCTCGAGATCCTGCTGTCTCCCATTAGTCCAGAAGTGAGACTTCAACCCGAGGAAGCGCAGCGCCTGCAGTTGGGCCTGGGCTGAGGTGGTGTCGCCAAACCCGCTGCGGATCTGGGCGAAGTCATCGTCGTTGCGGACGCGCCCCCAGTAGCGGGCCAGCATCGCCACCGACGACGTGAAACATTCGCGGTAGCCCTGGCCGCTGCGGTTATCGAGTTGGGACTCAAAGGGGACAGGGAGGCGGAGGTCTAACACGTTCAGATGCATTTACGCTCCCGATTGCAGCACGTTTCCGACAGGTACGCGCTGTCCAAGAAAAAAAGGGCTCTGGACGCCCCAGAACCCTCCCCACAACGCTTGTCTCACCTGTGACCCTACCTGAGAAACCAGTCCCCAAGCCTTGCGTACCTGTGTCTACAGAGGGTACGCAGTGTCCAAAGACAGTTCCTGAAAGACTTTTAGCGCTGCAGGATGCTGCGTCCAAATTGCAGAAACGGCATAAGACAGCCCCGCCAGACACCCGCAGCCCCCTTGACCCATGGCATGAAGAGGCCTACCTGATCCGTGCCCTGGTGCGGATGCACGGCTGGGCACAGCCTGAGGCCGGTGTGCTTCGCCGCTTCCGGAGGGCCTGAATGGATCTCCTCAACGTGCCTGTGGTGGGCAAGCGGATCCGGAGGGCCCGCATTAACGCCCTGGTGGATCAGCTCGCGGCCCACGAGTGGGCGATGCGCGACATATGCGCGGCGCTGCTCGATCTCTCAGACCCGGACGATGACCTGGCGGTAGAGGTCAGGCAGCTGCTGGCCACTCTCGACGGCTGAGAGATGGGCCTGAGTGCAGACCTTTTGGCGCTGGGCCCTGCCCTCGCGCCAGAAGAGGCCCAATGGGGGGACCCCGAGGTGCCCACCGCGACCCTGTGCCCCCGGCTCCGCACCACTTACAGCCCCCGGCTGTCGTGGGCGGAGTGGCGCGGGTTTGGCGATGCCCGGAAGGCATCCATGCCGGAGTGGGCGCGGGTTTGGGATCCCGGCCCGCCAGCGGCGGGCCTGGGCTTGTCCCTCGCCCCAAATTCCGAACGGCCTGACCGATACGGCCTGAACGGCCTACCGGCCGCTGGGCGCAAGTCGGTGTGGCGGGCCCTGGCGCTTCTCGAGGAGATGCGGCCGCTGCTCAGCTTCTGGACGATCTCCTTACCCACCGAATCACTGACCGATCTCTGCCGGGCTGGCACTCTCCCGGCCTTTCAGGATCGAGTCCGGCAGGAACTATCCCGGCTGCTGAGAAGGGCAGGGCTCCCGGACCTTGTGGTGGGGGTGGCAGAGCTTCAACCAAAACGGTCACTCGCAGAAGGGCGCCCTTGTCCCCACTGGCACATCGTGTTTCAAGGGCGGAAAAACCGAGGAAGCAGCTGGGCTCTGTCTCCAGGTCAGCTAGACGGGGTGATAGCTGCGGCGCTAGCCAGCGCAGGAGTTCCCGGGCTCGGGCTCCAATCGGCCGGGAATGTTCAGCAGGTGAAGCGGTCAGTTCGGGCATACCTGAGCAA
>CALJTZ010000559.1 GCA_937975655.1 uncultured Synechococcus sp.
GGCCTCTACGCCGAATATATCCAGCACGAGGTACTCCCGCTCGTCGAAAAGACCTACGGCGTGAAGTTCACGAATGACCCCGAAGGCCGCGCCACGATGGGCACGAGCTCCGGGGGTTCGGCCGCGCTGATCATGGCCTGGTATCACCCAGAATGGTTCCGTCGCGTGCTCACGCTCTCCGGCACGTTCGTCAACCAGCAGTGGCCCTTCGACCCCAAGACCCCGGGCGGCGCCTGGGATTTCCACGACACCCTCATCCCGCAGAGCGAGCGTAAGCCCATCCGCCTCTACATGGCCGTCGGCGATCGCGACAACTACAACCCCAACGTCATGCGTGACGGCATGCATGACTGGGTCGAGGCCAACCACCGCATGGCCAAGGTCCTCAAGGAAAAGGGCTACCCCTACCAGTACCTCTTCTGCCAGAATGCCGGCCACGGCCTCGGGCCCGCCCGCGCCCAGATCCTCCCGAACGCCTTGGAGTGGCTCTGGAAGGGCTACGTTCCGAGCGGCAAGTGAGGGGCCGCGCCCGCGCTACTTCGTCAGGGCGTGGATGGTGTTGACCACCTGCCCGCGCAGTTCCTGCCCGTCGGCGGACTTCAGGTCGTACTTGAGCTGCATCTGCATGGCCGGACGAAGCTCCGGAGCATCCAGGGTGACGGTCAGGCCGTCGGTGACATCAACGGTTGAGCCGTTGTTGGAGTTCACCCACACGATAGACATCGCAGGGGTGCCGCCCGAGCTGGTGTAGCAGAAGATGATGTCGCTGACCTTCAGCAGGCTTGCGGCGCTGTTGAAGTAACCAGCGGTGTTGACATCAGCAATCGTGTCAGTGGTCGAATACGTCCACATCTGCGGAGCATTGCCAGCCTTAGACTGACCGCCAGCGGCGTTAAGACCAGTTGCAGAGTAAGCCATGTTAGTCGCTCCTTATTCGCGGCAGGTGATTTCAACGATGCCGCCAGCGTCGATGGCCACAGCACCAGCGGAGAGCATCGACGACACCAGCCAAGAGGTCTTCTCGGGGATGTAGTTGATCTCAGAGCGGATGCCCATGCCTTCAGCCATGCCGACAGCAGTCTTGTGCCAGGCCCAGACCTTACGGTCAGCGCCAGAGCCACCGCCAGTCAGGCCGCCTTCAGAGCGGTCACCGATGGTGATGAACTTGAAGCCCAAGAAGGTGTCCAGGTCGCCCTGCACCAGAGCCTTGACCGTGTTGAAGTCAGAGCTGGTGACAGAGGTCTCAGACAGCAGAGACATCAGGTTCGAGGCGTGAACCAACAGGAAACGGTCGCCCATGGGCACGTTGCCAGCGTCCATCAACTGCTTGGCCTGGCGCAGCTTGGCCACGTTCAGGTTGGTGTCAGCACCACCGATGTCGTTGGAGACGGTCAGCGAGGTGGACGAAGCAGCGATGGCGTCGATCACGATCTGGTCAGCGCGGCGGCCAATGGCCTTACCGACAACCTGAACCAGCTCAGAACGCTCATCAAAGTTGACCTTGGCCTGGTTGAAGATGTCGCTGTATTCAGCGGCAATCCAGTCAGACAGGGTAACAGTGGCTTGCGTGTATTGGACGTTCAGCGGGGTAACGTCAGTCTGCGGAATGCGGACTTGAGCGACACCAGAGCCGATCTTGGGGAACTTGTGGGTAGCCGCAGTAACACCAGTGCGAAGACGGACAGTGTTACGCAGGACGGCATCAGCTTGATACGCCTGTTTAACTTCCGCATCGAACAGGGTTACAAAGGCATTAGAGATGCTAATAGCCATTTGATTCTTCCTGAAACGGGTTGAACTTAGGGTTTATCGCCGCTGGTTGTCCAGGTCGCCCTGGGCCGTGACTTGTGCTTACCCTCGCACCGAGCAGTGGATTACCACCATCTATCGGCCTTGCGGTTGTCGATGGGGAAATTCTATCGCACAGGAATCAGGCTGTGTCAACTATTTTTAGCTCTAAGTCCCCATTGGTGAATGTTGGAGCAAAGCACAGCCATACCGTGGTGCTGCCAAGGTTTCGCCATGCTTGGATGCTGTCCCCATCGGAGCCATGTCATCGCGTCGCACTGCCCAGACTTGCAGAACTGATGACAGATAACCGCCATCCTTTGTCCCTACCACCCGGCTCTAGGCTTAGCCCACCGCCCCCGCTCTGGCTTGCTCGTGTCACGGGGTTGTTTAACAGGCCACCACCGACGTGCCGCATGGCCTGCGAGCTGGCGTAGGACAACAAAAAAGCCGTTTACTGCTGCGCCTGGTAGTAGTGCCCCGGGATGGGGCCAGACGCATGAGTAAACGGCCTTGCTTGTGTTGACTACTACGACAACGCTTTCAGTATGGCAGAAAAAAAGCCCCCGCGCAAGGCGGGGGCAAGTGGCAACGGCAGGATTACCGCAACCGAGGAGAAACTCAGCCGTAGATCTTCTCGAACATCCGCTCTACCTTCTGACGGTAGGCAGCGTCGGTCTTGTACTTGGGGTCAGCCACCATGGCATCCAGGTCTTCCTTGGACACGGATTCCTCGGTGTTGCCCTTGATGGTGTCTACCGGCACCCGACCCTCATAGGTCTCGCGCAGCTTCATCAGGGCCTTGATGCCCTTGGCGGTGTCACCCCAGCGGGCAAACTCGCTGAAGTCCTCTTTGCTGAAGATGCCCTTTTGGACAAGGCCTTTGCCCCAGGTGGCCATGTTGGAGATGATGGCTTTGCCATTGGGGCCTAGCTCTGCAAGCTCAGCTTCCATGTTGCGGGTGGCTTCTTGCTGCTGCATCCCGCTCATCTCGACAAACTGGCCAGCCAGCTCATCAAAGGCTTGCTGGCTCAGGCCGTACTTCTGTGCCCAGGTGACGTAGGTCTTGGCCAGGGGATCGTCCTCTGGCGTTCCCTTGAGGGCTGCCAGGTCGTAATTGCCGCCCTCGGGGGCTTTGTGCTTGCCCGCACGGAACTGTTTCTCCAGCTCCGTGTAAGACTTGCTGATGCCCTCCAGGTCAGGCTCTGCCTTGTCCTTGATCCAGAACTTCTCAGGCCAAAAGTCGGGGCGTTCCAGCGGGCTGTCGTCTTCCTTTTCGGGGGTGTCAACGTGGCTGATGGCGCTTTGCTCTTGGCCCTCGGTTGTCTGCGGCTCCTCTACTTCAGCAGAGGCCAGCAGGCCGGGGTTGTCATTCGCTTCGCTCATTTAGATCGTGCCTTTTTAATGCGTAGTTCAATGTCGCGGATCACGCTGTTCTGTCCCTCTCGGTACTGTCCCAGCGATGCATCCGCACCGGGTTGCCAGCATGGCCGCTCAAGGTAGAACTCTCGCATCCACGCCAACACTTTCTGACCCTCATCGCTGGCGAACGTGCGCGAAACCAGCAGGTCAATGTCCAGGGCACCCGGCTCTTTTTCAGCCGGGGTAGCCTCGTCTAAATCATCCCATCCGCTCATTGCATCTCCATCGGGGCAGCCTCAGCCGGGTCGGCTTGCTGCTGGGCCATGGCGGCCATTTGGGCCAATTGCTCGGTCATCTGCTTGCGCTCGGCCTGGTTGGTACGCAGGGCAGCCGGGACACCCAGCTTGTCTGCGATGTAGTCCAGCGCCTCGCCACCCTTAATGGCCATCTGGCCCTCTGGGCCCATGCCCTGGGCGATCTGCATGAACTGCAGGATGTTGTTGATCTCATCCATGTTCTGGGCCATGGCCAGAGGAGAGACCGGGGAGACCCTGACCTCCAGGCCGTTGACCCGCAGAGGCAGGTCGATCAGGCCACCTTCGTCCATGACTTCCAGCATCTTGGAGACGATGGGGATCATGGTCTCGTTGATCAGGCGGCCAAAGGCAGAACCCAGGTTCTGGGCCAGCTCCTTCATACGCTCGACAACCTCGGTGGCAGAGCGGGCGCTCATGTTGTCCGGGGGCAGGGATTCATCGAGCAGCGTGCGCTTGATGTTGGCCCGCATATCGTTGATCACGATCTGGCTGACATCAAAGTCGCCCGAGCGCGGCAGGGGCTTCAGAGCCTCGCCCTGGGGGCCACCATTGCGGGCCACCGGGATGATGGCACCAGGGGTGATCCTGACCGTAGAGGGGTTCAGAACCCCATCGTCTGCAGCCGTGTAGACCCCGGTGATGGCCAGGGCTGCGTTCTTAAGCAGCAGCTCCAGCGTCTTGTTCAGGGTCTTGATGTCCGGCAAGGCGGTGATCACAGGGCCACGGCCATAGATCTCACCGGCCACCTTCATGTAGCGGCTGATCACCCAAGGGCTGGTCTTCTTGGTGCGGTACACCAGCTCAGACTTGCTCTTTTCGTGGATGACGTAGTAGCCGAACTTGCCCGTCTGGTAGTCGTAGACCGTGGCTTCCACCAGGTCAACCTCAGCGGTGGGCTTGTCATCGATCTGCTTTTGCAGTTCATCCGGAATCTTGGCATCCTTCCACTGCTGGGAGATGGCTTCGCCCTTCAGACGCATCTTGCGGTAGACGTTGTCCACCTGGCCGTTGGCGCCTTCCTCGAAAGAGACCAGATACTGCGGAACCGGGATGAAGTTGATGGGGCTGACGGCATCGCCAGGCTGCACCAGCATGACGGCAGTGCCCACAGACAAGTCCAGCAGGAACTCGCCCATGGCGATGTCAAAGTTGGACTGCTTGAGGACAGCGAACATCTTCTCGTTGTACAGATCCAGGGCACGCTGGGCCTCAGGGCGGCGCTCAACCGGGATCTCCGGGCCCGGCTCCAGGCGGCACCATTTGCGCTGGGGCGGGAAGATGCCAGACTGCAGGCGGTTGGCGAACCGCTGGGTGCTGTTGATGGCCGTCGAGTCAAAGACCCGGCTCATCTTCTTGCGCCCGCCTACGTTGCTCTCATAGTCGCCCGTGTACAGGTTGCGCTGGGGCAGGGCGAACTCGTAGGCATCCTCGTACAGGCTGCGAAAGTCCTCCTTGCGGTTGAGCGCCAGCTTCTGGCGGGCCAGGATCTGCTCTGGGGTCAGTCGGTTAGCCATTTTTCTTCCTTGCTTCGTATCGTTTGAGTAGTGCCCGGCCCTTGGCGGCCAGCCTGGCTGCTGATGAGGCAGTACGGGGAACGGGTTCACCCCACGCATTGGCTGCTAGAGCAAGCCTAGTAGGCTCACCATTGGGTTTTTGCAACGGGCCACTGGGGTTGGTGTAGAACCGGGTCAGAAAAGACCCTTTGCGGCGCATCTTCTCTGGCGTGTCTGCAGCGCCTTTGACCCCAGGCTTGAGGTTAGCCCCCTCCTTGCGCTTGAAATAGCGCCTACCGGCCTCTGTGAGGCCTCCCTGAGGGTTCTTGAGCTTGCTCATTCGTACCACTCCACCGACAAAAATGCCGCGTGGGATGTTCCGTTCACGTTTGTCAGCCGAAACAGGTAGTTGGTCAGTGGCTTGAGGACGTATTCCAGGGCAGCAGAAGTACCACCGCCAGCCTTCTTGCCCACGCCACCGGGCACGATCTGGGCATCCAGCTCAGTTCCCAGGCTATTGATGGTGGGGTTGATCACCATGGCGCTTTGGCTGGGGTTGCTGACCGCATAGTTGCGGTTTCGGTTGATCGGGGTGTATGAGGTGCCTCCGGTGGTGCTGGTGCCCTCATAAATGTAGAACTCAGCGTCACCCTGGCAGAAGGCATCCACCGTTACGTGGGGGATCACACCAGAAGGAGAGGCAATAACGATGTCAATGCTGGCCCCAGCAGCCAGCTTGGCCGAGGTGGGGTAAGTTTTGTAGGCAAAGAAGGCCCGGCCATCATGGTTGCGCTGGTGGTTCACATCCACCGTGATCAGCGGAGCGTCAGCCCCGGCCACCACGAACTGGCCAGCGTTGTTCTTCTGGACTGGCGTGACGAATCGGGACTTTGTCGTCAGCGATTCCAGCTCAATCAGGGTGGTGGCCATGATTAGCTCTCGCTTTCGCCCTCGGTGGCATCGTCCTCAAGGTCGGCGGCCAGCTTCAAGTCCATTTCCGAGACCTTTTTGCGGCCAGCCCGTTGGGCCAGCATCTTGGCAACCTTGCGCTGAAATGGCGTAGGAGCGGCCATCTCCTCGTCCTCTGAGTCCTTGCCGTTGAGGTAGATCTCGATCTTCATTTCTTGACCTTTTTCTTCATGGCAGTCATGGCCGCTTTCTTGAAGGCCTCATCCGTAGGCGCACCGGGAGAGCCAGGCTTTCGCATCTTCTCCTTGGAGCCTTCAGCAATGCGCTCACGCTTGGCGTGAATGTTGGCGTACAGACCGGGCTTCATTTTTTGACCGCCTTGCGGGCCTCAGACATGGCGATGGCCACGGCCTGCTTGTCGTTCTTGACCACGGGGCCACCCTTGCCGGAATGCAGGGTGCCCGCCTTGTATTCGCGCATGACCTTGGAGACCTTGCGCTGCATCTTTTGCTTGTTGTCCATCACAGACCAGAACCCAAGGTGCTACGCATGGGAAGACCCATCTCGGCATCAGCCCGCTCGGTGGAAAGCAGACCACGCAGACCGCCCCGGCGACGGGCACGGGCGGCAGAAGTGGCTTGTTTGGCTAACTCAGACTGCTGGGCGGCAATACCGGCCTCTTGCTTGGAAACAAGGGCTTCTTGCTTGCCGATCTGCTCGCGCTGAAGATCAGCAGATTCACGGGCCATCCGCGATGCGGTTTTATTTCCGATGACATTGGACATGGTCAAACCCTCGACATTAGGTAAAAGTCGCTTCCGTCCGGGCCGTACCGCCGCATCTGTCCTTCCAGCTTGAACCCTATAGCAGTCGCCCAACGGAAAGCACGCTGGTCTTCGCATCTTACGGTTAGCTGTAGGCGGTGCAAATTGGCCGCTATCACTCTGTAATCTCTATAGGCCAAGGCTATTTTGGTCATCGAAAAACGGTACTTTCTGGCCCGCTCCTCTAGCAAACACCACATTTCTTCTACTCCATTCCAGACATGAACAGAGCCAAAGCAGGCCGCAGGGGTGCCGTTTAGCAGGACAGTGATAGCGTGCCCCGTGGCTGCCTGGGCGTGCATCACGTTGGCCAGGGAGAGGTTCTCATGCATGGACAGGGCATGGCGATCGGTAACCCGCATGACCAGCGCATGGGCCGGATTGAAGGGCAGCAGGGTGATCTCGGAGGGTAGCTCCGGCAGGAAGTCATCCAAAGACATCGAATTCACTGTTGACCACCGTCTGGGCAATGAAGGGCTGGGCATTGGGCTTGGCGTTGCCGCGGGTCATGCGGTTGTACTCACCGCCACCGAGCATCAGGTAGCCAAAAGAGTCGCCAATGTGCGAATGCTCGTTCTTATTAGGGGCATCCCTAAAGCGTTCCTGCCCCGCTCCGACCGCAACTCGTTTAAAGTGATACCCGCCGCCCAGGGCTTTGCGGAGGAGCTTGCATTCCCTGTTCACCATGAGGCCGGGTTTACCCTGAATCAGGCGTTGCATGGGGGCTGCAGCAGCTTCCCGGCGCACTTTGAAGTCGTTTGACGCTGTCGGCTGCGCCCTCAGGCCCAGGGTCTTCAGGAATTCAAAGGCTGTGACCTCATAAATGGCATCCCTGGCCTGGCCAGCAGGGTCTCCCCAGACCATTACTTGGTGATTGGGGTAGCGTTGGTTCAGTTCAGTGAGCAATTGCTGGCCAAACCGCTCCAGTCCCATATCAAAGGTCACGATTTCCTGGTGAATAACCCATTGGCCGTTAGGCAAACGCTGGCCAATGGTGGCCGCGGGGGTCAAACCAAAGTCAAGACCCACCTGGATGGGCACTGTAGGCTCCACCACGGTGTCCCCAGACATGGCCGCATCGTCATATTCAGGCCAGACAGGCCGGCCCTCTTGCACATAGGTGTAAAGACCCCCGGCATAGCAGCGAATCCAGTCTAGATTCTTGCCAAGCAGCATCTGGGGGTAGTAGCCAGAGGGCAGGTTGTTGATGTTCTCAGCCTTGGGGTTGATCTTCCACCACTTGCCACTTGCGAATATGTGGTCATTGGCCTCTGGGTTGTCTGGCAGATCATCCTTGCCCACCTCAATCACGCCACCAGGCTGTTTAAAGAACTTCCATGCGTACTTGCCAGTGATTGGCTCTTTCTCAGCAACTCGAT
>CALJTZ010000560.1 GCA_937975655.1 uncultured Synechococcus sp.
ATACGGCGACCACCGAGATCTACACAGGCGAAGACACTCTTTCCCTACACGACGCCTTCCGATCTCTGCCCGAGGGCTACGTGCCCCCGGCTGGATCCACCCTCAGCTGATCCCAGGAGCAACCCATGGAAAGCTTTGCTTACATCCTGATCCTGGCCCTGGCCATCTCCACCCTGTTCTTCGCGATTGCGTTCCGCGATCCCCCGAAAATCGGCAAGTGAGTTGGTCAGCCCCTTCGGCTACCGATCAGCCCCCGCCTTGGCGGGGGCTTTTTTGTGGCCTCTGACGGCTTGAGGTGGGGCTCGTTGCCATCGCCTCGGGAGATCGATTGCGGCAGAGGCCTTCTCAATCGGCCAATCGCTGTCTACAATTGTTTTATCTATGAAGCGGTTAATCGGGCATGCAATGCCCCTCTTGCCAGCACACTGACAGCCGCGTGCTGGAGTCGCGCTCTGCCGACTCCGGGCGCAGTGTGCGTCGGCGCCGTGAATGCCTCCACTGCGACTTTCGTTTCACCACTTACGAGCGCGTGGAAACCGTGCCGATCACCGTGGTGAAGCGCAATGGCAGCCGCGAAACCTTCAGCCGCGGCAAACTGCTGCACGGCCTGTTACGTGCCTGTGAGAAGACGGGCCTGGAGCCCAGTCGCCTCGAAGGCGTCGTGGACGAATTGGAGCTGCAGCTGCAGGGACGCAGCGGTCGAGAGGTGAGCAGCAACGAAATCGGCGAGCTCGTGCTGCAGCAGCTCAGTGACATGAGCGAGGTGGCCTACGTGCGCTTTGCCTCGGTGTATCGCCAGTTCCAGGGCATCAGTGATTTCGTCTCCACCCTGGAGGGCTTGAGCCGGCGCCCAGGCTCCACGTTTGCTGCAGTGGGCTGAGACCCGGATTTCGGCTCACACTCCTTTGTATAGTCATGGATTCCCTGTCAACTGTCGGCGGACGGTGACGGGGCTTCTCTCGCACTGCCTTGGGCAGTCCGCCAGCTCTCCATGACCGTGACCCCTTCCGACGTCAACGCCAGCGAGATGGATCTCGCCGTTGACGCTGCAGCCCACCAGGACTTTGGCGCCGAGGCCGCCGAGCTCGACCTGAGCATTCCGGAAGAGGTGCCCAGCGCCGATGACCCCAGCAGCCGTGCCGCTGCGCGCGACATCGACGGCGTGGGCTTCACCCTGGACGAGTTCGCGTCGCTGCTGAGCAAGTACGACTACAACTTCAAGCCCGGCGACGTGGTGAAGGGCACCGTGTTCGCCATGGAGCCGAAGGGCGCCATGATCGACATCGGCGCCAAGACCGCTGCCTTCATGCCCATGCAGGAGGTGTCGATCAACCGCGTGGAGAGCATCTCCGATGTGCTCGAGCCCGGTGAGGTGCGCGAGTTCTTCATCCTGAGTGAGGAGAACGAGGACGGTCAGCTCACCCTCTCGATCCGCCGCATCGAGTACCAGCGGGCCTGGGAGCGGGTGCGTCAGCTCCAGAAGGAAGACGCCACCATCTACTCCGAGGTGTTCGCCACCAACCGCGGTGGTGCCCTGGTGCGGGTGGAAGGCCTGCGTGGCTTCATCCCCGGCAGCCACATCAGCACCCGCAAGCCCAAGGAAGATCTGGTGGCCGACTTCCTGCCTCTCAAGTTCCTGGAGGTGGACGAGGAGCGCAACCGCCTGGTGCTCAGCCATCGCCGCGCCCTGGTGGAGCGCAAGATGAATCGCCTCGAGGTGGGCGAAGTGGTGATCGGCACTGTCCGTGGCATCAAGCCCTACGGCGCCTTCATCGATATCGGCGGTGTCAGCGGCCTGCTGCACATCTCCGAGATCAGCCACGAGCACATCGAGACACCCCACACGGTGCTCAACGTGAATGACCAGATGAAGGTCATGATCATCGATCTCGATGCCGAGCGCGGTCGCATCTCGCTGTCCACCAAGGCCCTCGAGCCTGAACCCGGTGACATGCTCACCGATCCCCAGAAGGTGTTCGAGAAGGCCGAGGAGATGGCGGCCCGCTACAAGCAGATGTTGCTGGAGCAGGCCGAAGAGAACGAGCCCATGGGCGTCACCCTCGACTGACCTTCGGAACCTCCCCATGCCTCAGCTGCAGCTTCGCGGCACGGGTCTCGGTGATGTGGAGGCGGTGCTGTTCGACAAGGACGGCACCCTCAGCATCAGCGAACCCCAGCTCATCACCCTGGCGGCCGCCAGGGTTTTTCTTTGTCTGGAGCAGGTGGAACTGGCCCTGCGGCCAGCCCTTCGGGACCTGCTGGAGCGCGCCTACGGCATCAATCCAGCCAGTGATGCCATCCACCCTGCCGGGATCACGGCGGTGGCCAGCCGCGATCACAACCTGATTGCCACCGCTACGGCCCTGGTGCAGGTGGGCCTGGGTTGGCCTGAGGCCCTGGCCCTGAGCGAGCAGGTGTTTGCGCAGGCCGATCAGGCTGATGCCCGCCGTGCCGCGGCGGGGGAGGTGCGAGGCACTAGTGCCACCACGGAGGGTCTGCTGCCCTGGCTGGAGCAGCTGAGGGCCGCCGGCATCACCTGTGCCGTGATCAGCAACGACGACATCGCCGGGATCGAGCATTTCCTGGCCAGCCATGCGCTTGAGCCCTATTTCGCTGGCTTCTGGAGCGCCGAGCACCGGCCCCGCAAGCCGGATCCTGCCGCCGTGTATGGCCTGTGTGCCCAGTTGGGGGTGGCGGTCGCCCGCTGTGCCCTGATCGGTGATGCCAACAGCGACCTGCGCATGGCCGTGGCGGCGGGTATCCCCCACCAGCTTTCCCTGGGTTACACCGCTGCCTGGCGCACGGCACCAGCCTTGGCCGAGCCCCATCCCCGCATCCATCACTGGAATGAGCTGTCCATCGGCGAATAAGGTTGAGGGCTATCTCCACGCCATGAGGGAATGAGCAGCCCCACCGGTTCGGTATCCCGATACGTCTTCACCTCTGAATCGGTGACCGAAGGGCACCCCGACAAGATCTGCGATCAGGTGAGCGATGCGGTGCTGGATGCCCTGCTCGCCCAGGACCCCGCCTCGCGGGTGGCCTGCGAAACCGTGGTGAACACGGGTCTGTGCCTGATCACCGGTGAGGTCACCACCAACGCCCGGGTGGACTTCAACACCCTGGTGCGGGGCGTGATCAATCGGATCGGCTATGCCGGCGCCCGTGCCGGTGGTTTCGATGCCAACAGCTGCGCCGTGCTGGTGGCCCTGGATCAGCAGTCGCCTGATATCGCCCAGGGGGTGAATGAGGCTGACGACCACGACGGCGACCCGCTGGATCTGGTGGGGGCCGGCGACCAGGGGATCATGTTCGGCTACGCCTGCAACGAGACGCCCGAGCTGATGCCGCTGCCGATCAGCCTGGCCCACCGGCTGGCCCGCCGCCTGGCGGAAGTGCGCCACAACGGCAGCCTCGACTACCTGCTGCCCGACGGCAAGACCCAGGTGAGTGTCGTGTATGAGAACGACGTGCCGGTGGCCATCGACACGATCCTGATCTCCACCCAGCACACCGCGGACATTGACGGCATCTCGGAAGAGAAGGCCATGCGGGAGCGCATCGCTGCCGACCTCTGGACCCACGTGGTGGAACCCGCCACGGCTGATCTGGATCTCAAGCCCAGCAAGGCCGACACCCGCTTCCTGGTGAACCCCACCGGCAAGTTCGTGGTGGGCGGCCCCCAGGGGGATGCCGGCCTCACCGGCCGCAAGATCATCGTGGACACCTACGGCGGCTATGCCCGCCATGGCGGCGGTGCCTTCTCCGGCAAAGACCCCACCAAGGTGGATCGCTCCGCAGCCTACGCCGCCCGCTACGTGGCCAAGGCCCTGGTGGCTGCCGGCCTGGCCAGGAAGGTGGAAGTGCAGCTGAGCTACGCCATCGGTGTGGCCAAGCCCGTGAGCATCCTGGTGGAGAGCTTCGGCACCGGCGCCATCAGCAACGCCGACCTCACGGCCCTGGTGCAGGAGCATTTCGACCTGCGTCCCGGCGCCATCATTGAGATCTTCGGCCTGCGCAACCTGCCCCAGCAGCGGGGTGGTCGCTTCTACCAGGACGTGGCGGCCTATGGCCATTTCGGCCGCAGTGATCTGAATCTCCCCTGGGAGGATGTGGCTGCCATGGCCGCCACCCTCCAACAGGCCACGGCAGCGCGCGTCGCCGCCTGAAGCCCGCTGCGCCCGCCCCTCGCCCTCGGCATTGATCTGGGAACCAGCGGCTTGCGGCTGGCCGTGCTGGATGCTGCCGGTGTGCTCGTGGCGGAGCAGGCCAGTGGCTATCCGGCTGCGTTTGAGGATCCCCGCGGCTGGCGCTCGGGTCTAATCGCCCTGTGCGGCCGATTACCCGCTGAGCTGCGCAGCCAGGTGGGTGCCGTGGCCATCGATGGCACCTCCGGCACCCTGCTGCTCTGCCATGAGGATGGCAGCCTGCTACCCGGAGCGTTGGCCCAGGCGCTGCCTTATCACCAGGCTTGTCCCCATCAGGCTGCCGAAGCGGCACGACTCACAGGCCAGGCGGTGGGCTCTGCCCCGGCGGCCAGCGCCAGTGGCAGCCTGGCAAGGGCCCTCACGCTGCTGGCCATGGCCCCCGGGCCCTGTCTGTTGCGGCACCAGGCCGACTGGTTGATGGGCTGGTTGCTAGGCGATTGGCGCTGGGGCGAGGAGGGCAACAACCTGCGCCTCGGCTGGGATCTGCAGAAGTGTTGCTGGAGTGGCTCCATGGCGGATCAGCCCTGGAGTGGTGCGTTGCCGCAGGTGCGCTCCAGTGGTGAGCGGCTGGGCGCCCTGGCGCCGGTGTCCGCCCGGGCCCTGGGGCTGCCGGCCAGCTGTGAGGTGGTGGCTGGCAGCACCGATGCCAATGCCGCTGTGCTGGCCGCCGATGCCCAGCCTGGCGATGGTGTGGCGGTGCTGGGCACCACCCTTGTGCTCAAGCAGTTCTGCCCCCAGCCCATGGCCGGCCCAGGGATCAGTTGCCATCGCGTGGCAGGCCAGTGGCTGGTGGGGGGCGCCTCCAACGCCGGGGCCGGGG
>CALJTZ010000561.1 GCA_937975655.1 uncultured Synechococcus sp.
GGATGGGATCGGTTTTGTACTTTGCGCGGTAGGCTTCCAAGAAAGTCTTAACGCCGGGGGCAAACTTCTCAGACACGTCCGAGCGCGGGTAGGTGATGACCAACAGGCCTTCCACACCAGCAGCGCCCTGCGGAGGCTGGGGCTCTGGCGCACGCCCCACACCATCACCCGCTACAGCTGGCAGCAGTGGGAGGGCAGCTGCAGCGATCAGCGCCACCTTGTTGTGAGCCACCCGATCAGCCGGGCCTGGCTCCAGCCGCACCTGGAGTTGGCCCCACTGCCCTATGCCACCGGGATCGTGGATGCCGATGTGATCCTGGTGCGTGCCGATCTGCTCGCCCAAGACGCCATCGCCCAGCTGATCCAGGCGATTCAGCAGGCCTACCAGCAGCACTACCGTCACCTCACCGATCTGAGGTGGCTGCTCTGAGTCCACCCAGAGCCCGCCGCCCCCATGGTCTCCAGCCCAACCCAGCCGCCGATCGCTGCCCTGCGCCAACCGGTGAGCGACGGGCTGACACGCCCGCTGGCCTGGCGCCTGGCCCAGCTGGAACGGCTGGAGCAGGCCGTGCGCACCCATGGCGATGCGGTGCTGGCCGCCCTCGCCCACGACCTGGGCAAGCCTCCGGTTGAGGCCTACTTCGAGCTGGTAGCCGTGCAACAGGAGATCCAGCTCAGCCACCGGGAGTTGCGCCGCTGGATGGCCCCACGCCGGGTGGGAGTGCCCCTGAGCCTCCAACCCGGCTCAGCGGAGGTGATCAGCGAACCCCTGGGCTGCGTGCTGATCATCGGCCCCTGGAACTACCCGTTCCACCTCTGCATCCAACCACTGGTGAGTGCCCTGGCGGCAGGCAACACCGCCGTGCTGAAGCCCTCGGAACAGGCGCCGGCCACCGCGCAATTGATCGCCGATCTGATCGCCTCTGCCTTCCCCCCGGACACCGTGCAGGTGGTGCTGGGCGATGGCAGCACCGCCCAGGCACTCCTGCAGGAGCGGTTCGATCACATCTTTTTCACTGGCGGCGAGCGGGTGGGGCGGCTGGTGATGGCCGCCGCGGCCCAGCACCTCACCCCCGTCACCCTGGAGCTGGGGGGGAAAAGCCCGGCCGTGGTGCTGGCCGACGCCGACCTGACGGTGACGGCGCGGCGGCTGGTGTGGGGCAAGGCCCTCAACGCCGGGCAAACCTGCATCGCGCCCGACTACCTGCTGGTGCAGGAGGGGATCCGCGAGCCATTAATCCACCTGATGCAGGAGCGGCTCATGGCCTGCTTCGGCAGTGATCCCCTGGAGTCCCCCGACCTGGCCTCGATCGTGAACGACAGCCAGTTCCAACGCCTGTCGGGGCTGCTGGAGGGCGCCCGGCAACGGGGGCAGATCCTCTGGGGAGGGCAGAGCGATGCCGGCCGGCGCCGCATCGCCCCCACTCTGATCGCCGTCGAGAGT
>CALJTZ010000562.1 GCA_937975655.1 uncultured Synechococcus sp.
AGGTTGACCATTTGGCCGATGAGAATTTCCATGTTCAAGCCGGGTTTGTCTCCAAATGCGGCGCAAAGCGCCATCATGCGCGGCACGTATCCGTGGTGATCAGCGCCCAGCATGTAGATGCACTGATCGAAGCCGCGCTCGCGCTGGGCCGCGTGCACGAGTCAGAGATGGTGATGGACTTGCCCGGCCGTGCGCGGCAGTGGTGTTCGTTCTCGGTGCGGCGCAGCAGCGGCACGGCGCGCGGGGTGGTGGTGACCGCGGCGCGCGGGGCGTCACCCAGCCGCAGCCCCAGCAGCCCTTCGTAGAACCGGCAGCTCCGCGGCGTGTCGGCATTGGCGATGGCGCTGTGGTCGATACCCAGGAAGGGTGTGCTCGCCGAGGCGTCCGCCTGATGCCAGCGGGCGTCGCCCTTGTCGGGTGGGAAATGCAGCAGCTCTAGGCAATGGCCTTCCGGGTCATGCACCTTGTAGGCCTGAATGCCGGCAGCGGCGGTGTTCCAGCTCGGCAGGGTCTGAGGGGTTGTGGAGATCGCCCTCAGTGCTCCCGTCGCCACGCGGGCCTGGAGCGGCGCTGCGGCGTCGTCCATGTTGGCGACCACTACGCAGATGTGCTGGAACCACAGGTCGCAGCTGCGGGAATCGCCGGGCACGGGCCGGCCGGGCCGGAGGCCTGGGCCCAGGGCCAGCACCTCGGTGAGTTCCAGCTGTTCCTGTCCCAGGTGCAACTGCTTGAGCATCAGCCGTGAACCAGGTAGGCCGATCAGTTCCGCGTAGCGGCCGCCCTCAATGGCCAGGCTCCGGCCGGGCTGACATCCCAGGTTCACGCCATAGAAGTGCGCCAATTGCTCGGCGTTGGCCGTGGTGAAGCCAAGGCTGCGGATGCGGGGCAGGTTCATGGTTGGCTTTCCAGCGCCTGGAGGCCTGCACTGGCGATGGCGCTATCCAGTTCCGGGGTCATCCCGGACACGCCGATGGCCCCGACGCAGCTGGAGCCGATCAGCAGGGGTAGCCCGCCCGCCATGGCGGCGGCGGGTTGCTGCAGCAGACCGGCCAGCTGCAGTAGGCCTGGCCGGGGGCCATTGATGCTCTCCTCCATGTCCGCGGTGGCCTTGCCGCACAGGGCGGCCATGCGTGCCTTGGCGATGGCGGTTTCAGCGCTGGCAATGCTGGCACCGTCCAACCGTTGGAAGGCCAGCAGATGGCCGCCGCCGTCCACCACCGCAACGCTCACCAGGCCCTGGTGGCTGTCGGCATGGGCGCGGCTGGCCTGAAGGGCGCGGGCGGCGTCATTCAGATCGAGGATTTGTTGTGGATGCATTTGTAATCGCTCCTCAACCCCAGACGATCTTCATCAGCCAGAGGTGACCCTCCAGCTCCACGCCGGCTGCGGCGGCCTCCAGGTCGGCCTGGCTGAGCCGCAGGGTGGCTTCGGCCTGGTGGGTCACCAGATCGACGCCCGTGAACGTGTAGCCAAGGTCCGCCCCGAGCTGGGCGATGGCATTGAGATGGGGGCAGGCGCTGAAGCGCGACAGCAGCTCGGCATCGCCCTTCACGCGCTGGAGGAAGGCTTCGAGTTGGGGGTTGGCCATGGGGATTCAGGGCGTTTGGGCGCCGCGGGTGTTGGTGAACAGGCTGTAGAGCGCCGTGGAGGCGCAGAGAAAGAGGCGGCTGTGGTGGCGGTCGCCGAAGCAGAGGTTCGACACCCGCCTGGGCACCAGCACCTTGCCCAGCAGGGTGCCGTCGGGGGCAACCACGTGGACGCCATCGGCAGCACCGCACCAGAGGTTCCCCTGTTCATCCACGCGGAAGCCATCGGCCCAGCCGCAGCTGATCTTGTGGAACAGCTCGCCACCGCTGAGGCTGCGGCCATCGGCGCTCACCTGGAAGCGGCGGATGTACTGGCGTGGGTCAGCCACGCCGGCGCTCCCGGATTCCGCCACATAGAGCAGGCTCTCGTCGGGGGAGAAGGCCAGGCCGTTGGGGCCGTCGAAGTCGGTGGCCATGGCCTGCACCACCCCGGACTGGGGCTCGAGGCGGTAGAGCGCAGGGGGCTGATCGGAGTGCTGGCGCCCACCTTCGTAGTCGTTGAGCAGGCCGTAGAGGGGATCGCTGAACCAGATCGAGCAGATCGGAAGAGCGTCGTGTAGGGAAAGAGTGTCTTCGCCTGTGTAGATCT
>CALJTZ010000563.1 GCA_937975655.1 uncultured Synechococcus sp.
AGCCGGTCGCTGGCCAGTCCGGTTCAGCTGATCCCCCTGGACAGCGCCAGTGCAGCGCCACAACTCCTGCTGAGCGAGCGGGCGGATGCGGTGCTGGCGGACGACCTGCAACTGCAATACGCCCTGGCTACAAGCAAGGATCGCCGCCTGGAACTGGTGCTGCAGGGGCTGATGCCCGAATCCCAGGCCTTCGCCCTCTCCCCTGATCTCGATGAGGCCACAGCCGATCGCATCAACCAAGCCATCACCCAGCTCAAACGCACCGGCGCCGTGCAGCAATGGCGCCAGGAGGCGATGAACAAGTCTTAAGCGCAGGTGGCCCTGGGCGAAATCTGCTCGGAAGATGAAGCGTCGCCAAGAATTCGATGATCGCTCCCCTGCTGGCCATCGCCCCCGCCTCCCTCTCCTGGTCGCCCAAGGTGGCGCTGGTGATGATCATCTGCAACGTGATCGCCATCGGCATCGGCAAAGCCACCATCAAGTACCCCAACGAAGGCGCGCAGCTGCCGAACGCCGCGTTGTTCGGCGGCATGAGCCACGCCTCCCTGCTGGCCACCACCTCCCTGGGCCACATCTTTGGCATGGGCGCGATCCTGGGCCTGGCTGCCCGCGGCGTGGTCTGAAACCCGCCAGGAAGCAGGCCTAGGTCTTCACCCTGCTCAGCAGGCCTCCAGGGGCCTGCTTTTTTGTGGCAAACCGCTGACTGAGCAACGTGCCCCGCTTCAGCGCCACCCCAGCAGGTAAGGCAACACCCGCAGGCCGTAGCGATCGAAGCGGTACCGAAACAGCAGAGCCGAAAGGTCTTCCGCAGAAGCCTGGGAGTGCAGCCCCGCGAGCAGTTGCTCGAGGCGATAGTCTGCCCTGGCATCGCGCAACCCGAGCCAGGTGCGGCGCGCCAGCCGCCCGCTCAGGGTCCAGTGCCAGCCCAATGTGCGACGCAGCGCGCGGGGATAGCGCCGCAGCGCGAAGGGGCGCCCCTGCAGGGCCTCCAGCAACAGGGGCGCCAGTACCCGGCTGCTGGCCATGGCGTGGCGAATGCCCTCGCCCCCCAGCAGATTGGCGGTGCTCACGGCATCCCCAAGGCCCAGCAGGCGGCCCCGCTGGTGAGGCTCCCGCCGCCGAACCGTGCTGCGAATCAGCCCACCGTGGCGATCGAGCACCTGGGCCTGGCTGAGGCCAAGCCGCTGCAGCAACCCATCCAGCAACGGCTTCAGAGCGGGCTGAGGGCGATCCGGATCCAGCAGCCGGCACACCCCCAGCTTCAACACACCGGGCTGCATCGGGAACACCCAGCCGTAACCCTGGGGAACCCAGGTGCTGCCCATCAGAAAACTGAGCCGATCGGCCCAGGGCTGCCAGTGCTCCGGATCCACCTGCAGTAACCACTCCACACCCACCCCACAAACCAGGGGGCCATGAACTGGCGAGGGGTCACCCAACAGGGCCCGCTGCTGGCCCGTGGCATCCACCAGCCATTGGCTCTGCACCCAGCGGCGTTCTCCGGCCACCGAGCGCAGCTCGGTACGGATGCCCTCGTCGACCGGCTCCGTGCGCTCAGCCCGCCAACCCAGCTGCACCTGGGCGCCAGCGACAACCGCCTGATCCGCCAGCCACTGGCGCAGGCTGCCGAAATCCAGCACGGCGCCGAGGGGTTGCTCCTGGCTGGATTGCCATTCGCGCCGCTGCAGGCCGGGGCCCAACAGCAACCAGCGGCTCCAGTAGCTGGCCACCACCGAGGCCGGTAGGCCGAAATGCTCCACGGCGGCCAGGGGAAGGGCGGCACTGCTGAAGGCGGCCCGGCGCAAATCGGTGAGGGCATCCACCAGCAGCACCGAGGCTCCGGCAGCAGCCAGTAGTCGGGCCAGCTCGGCGCCGGCAGGGCCGGCGCCGGCAATCAATACATCCACGCAGACGGGCGCGAGGCCCTGGGGTTCAGACACCCACCGCCTGGCGCTTAAGGGAGCCGAAGCGGTTGAGGATGCTGTCGGTCATCTGGGGTGGGGTGAGGCCCAGCGCCTGCTTGCTCTGGTCCGGGGTGGCGTGGTCCACGAGCACGTCCGGGATGCCGATGCGATACACGGGCACCAACACGTCGTGGTCGTTGAGGGTTTCCACCACGGCGGCACCAAAACCACCGGCGAGGCAGCCCTCCTCCATGGTCACCACCTTGCCGATGCGCTTGGCCATCGGCAGGATCAGCGCCTCATCAAGGGGGCGCAGGAAGCGGGCGTTGATCACCGCAGCCCGAACGCCCTGCTCCTGCAGGAGTCCGGCGGTGGCCATGGCGGGGGCCACCATGGCGCCGTAGGCCACGATCAGCAGGTCGTCGCCATCGGCGAGCAGTTCGCCGCGACCGATCTCCAGGGGTTCCCAGCCCTCCTCCATCAGGGGCACGCCCTCGCCTTCACCGCGGGGAATGCGCAGGGCGCAGGGGCCGTTGTGCTGCAGGGAGGTCACGAGCATGCGCTGCAGTTCCGCCTCATCCTTCGGTGCCATCACCGTGAAGTTGGGAACACAGCGCAGGTAGCTGATGTCGTATTGACCCTGGTGGGTGGGGCCATCGGCTCCCACGATGCCGGCCCTGTCGAGCACGAAGGTCACGGGCAGGTTCTGAATGCCCACGTCGTGGATGAGCTGGTCGTAGGCGCGCTGCAGGAAGGTGCTGTAAATCGCACACACGGGCCGTAGGCCCTCACAGGCCATGCCGGCGGCCATGGTCACGGCGTGCTGCTCGGCGATGCCCACATCAAAGTATTGGTGGGGCCGCGCCTTCTCCAGCAGATCCAGGCCCGTACCGGTGGCCATGGCGGCGGTGATGCCCACCACCCGGGGGTCCTGCTCACAGATCTTGATCAGGGTCTGGCCGAACACCTTGCTGTAGCCCGGGGGTTTGGGCTTGCTGGAGGGATAGGCCTTGCCGGTAGCCAGATCGAAAGCGCTCTGGGCGTGATAGCCCACTTGATCCGCCTCGGCGTAGGCATAGCCCTTGCCCTTGGTGGTGGCCACATGCACCAGCACCGGCCCCTCGTGCTCGTGGGCCTGCTGGAACACCTTCACCATGCCCGCGATGTCGTGGCCATCCACGGGGCCCATATAGGTGAAGCCCAGCTCCTCAAACACCGCGCCGAGCTTGGGCACCGCCAGGCGCTTCATGCTCTCCTTGAGGTTCTTGAGCTCGGTGGGAAGCTCGCCGTGCAGGAACGGCAGATGTTTGATCGCTTCCTCGGCGTTGTCCTGCAGGAACTGCAGGGGCTTGCTGTGGCGCATCCGGTTGAGGTGCGTGCTCAGGGCCCCCACCGGCGGACTGATCGACATGTCGTTGTCGTTCAGCACTACCAGCAGCCTGGTTTTCGGCAGGTGGCCGGCGTGGTTGATGGCCTCCAGGGCCATCCCCCCCGTGAGGGAGCCATCGCCGATCACGGCGACACACTTGAAATCGTCACCCCGCTGATCGCGGGCCAGGGCCATGCCGAGGGCGGCGGAAATCGAGGTGCTGGCATGGCCGGCACCGAAGTGGTCAAAGCTGCTCTCGCAACGCTTCAGGTAGCCAGCAACGCCATCCTTCTGGCGCAGGGTGTGGAAGCTGTTGTAACGGCCGGTGATCAGCTTGTGGGGGTAGGCCTGGTGGCCCACATCCCACACGATGCGATCGCGGTCAAGATCGAGGGTCTGGTACAGGGCGAGGGTGAGTTCCACCACCCCCAGACCGGGCCCCAGGTGGCCGCCGCTGGTGCTCACAACCTCCAGGTGGCGCTCGCGGATCTGGCGAGCGATGCCCTCGAGCTCAGCGGTGCTCAGGCCATGCAGCTGATTCGGATGATTCAGCTCGCTGAGATGCATGCCTGCGGCTCGATTGGCGTGCAATCTAGGCCTTTCACCTCTGAGGACGGCGACAACGGACACCATTTGCCGGTGGGCAGGTAGCCCGGTTGCCAGACTGCATGCATGAGCCAGAACCCTCTGCCCACAACGCGTCTGAGTCCCAACGACAGCGCTGATCGGGATCCCGCCGCCTATGTGCAACGGGTGCTGCGTGCACGGGTTTACGACGTGGCGAAAAAAACGCCCTTGGAATTTCAGCCCAACTTATCGGCACGCATACACAACCGCGTCTTATTAAAACGCGAAGACATGCAACCGGTGTTCTCGTTCAAATTGCGCGGCGCATACAACAAGATGGCCGGTTTGACCCGCGCCCAGCTCAAGCGCG
>CALJTZ010000564.1 GCA_937975655.1 uncultured Synechococcus sp.
GCATATTTCTTGCGATCGGCGGGATGGCGGCCAATGGCGCCCACGATCGTGCCGTGGTCAGCGGCCGGCACGCCGTGCACCACCGCCACGTAGTTGCGCGAGGCCACCCGCTGCTGGATCTGCACCTGCAGCTTCACCAGGGCCTCCTGGCTCTTGGCCACCACGATGCAACCGGTGGTGTCCTTATCGAGCCGGTGCACGATGCCCGGGCGCAGTTCACCACCGATGCCAGGCAGATCGGGGCAGTGGTGCAGCAAGCCGTTCACCAGAGTGCCGTCCTTATTTCCAGGCGCCGGGTGCACCGTGAGGCCGGCGGGCTTGTTGAGCACGATCAGGTGCTGGTCTTCAAACAGCACATCCAGGGGAATCTCCTGGGCCAGCAGGTAGGGCAGGGGCTCAGGTGGTGGCATCCAGAGCTCCACCGTGTCGTGCTGGCGCAGGGGGGTCTTGGCGCGGCCGGTGACGCCGTTCACGCGCACATAACCGGCATCAATGAACTTCTGAATGCGCGCCCGGCTCTGCTCGGGCCGCTGGGCCACCAACCAGCGATCCAGCCGCATGGGCAGCGGCTTGGGATAGCTGAGCGTGAGCAACTCGCCGTCGCCGTCGCCGAACCCACTCATGACTGGCGCGGCAGCTCCAGGGCAATGGGGCCGAGCACGCCGCGGCGGAAGTCGTCGAGCAGGCGCTGGGCCATGCGGGCCGTGTCGCCGCTGGTGTGACGCGTGGCCGCGGCCTCCAGCCAGGCGGCGGCATCGGGGGGGGTGCCCGCAGAGCGCTCTACAGAGTTCTGTACAGCCTGTACAGAATCTTGCAGAGGCGCCTCGGAGCCTGCAGCCACAGCCCCAAGCGCCTGCAACGGCACTCCATAACGGCGCTCCAGCAACCCAGCGGGCACACCCGCAGCCAGCACAGGCTCCAGGCCTGCCAGCACTCGCACAAAGGCCATGGCCACGGCTTCGCCGTCGTAGGCGGCCTGGCCGATGTCATCGCACAGGGCGAGGCGTAGGGCGGCCATTTGGTCATCCAGCCTCGGTGGCAACACCCCTGGGGCATCCAGCAAGTCGAGGTCCTGCCCCAGCCGCACCCAGCGCAAGCTGCGGGTCACGCCGGCTCTGCGCGCACTGTCCACCACCTTCTGGCGCACCAAGCGATTGATCAGGGCCGACTTGCCCACGTTGGGAAATCCCAGCATCAGGGCCCGCACCGGCCGGGGCTTCATGCCACGACCGGCCCGCCGGGCATTGAGAGCCGCCCCCGCCCGGATCGCCGCCTGCTGCAGCTGCTTGACGCCGGTGCCGGCCTTGGCATCACACCACCAGGGCGTCTGCCCATGGGCCCGAAACCACGACTCCCACAACTGGCGAGCCTCGGGGCTGATCATGTCGCGCCGATTCACCACCAGCAGGTGCTGCTTGGCCTTGATCCAACGCTGCAGACGGGGATGGCTGGTGGCCATGGGGATGCGGGCGTCCCGCACCTCAATCACCAAGTCCACCTTGGCCAGGTTGTCGGTGAGGGAACGCTCCGCCTTGGCGATATGCCCGGGGTACCACTGAATCGCCGGGGCGGCACTGCTGAGCAGTTCAGCCTCCATCACGGCACCACCAGCACGGGGCAGGGCGCCAGTTGAATCACCCGGGAGGCGGTGCTCGGGGCCTCATCGGCCTCGAGGCTGAGGCCGCGGGTGCCCATCACAATCACATCGGCATTGATCTCATCGGCCACATCGCAGATCACGAAAGCCGGCTTCCCCTCCCGCTCAATCACCTCGCAACTCACGCCCTGCTCCTGAAAACGGCTGCGGGCCTGCTCCAGCAGCTCCGCCACAGCGGCGGGATCGTCCTGCCCAGGCTCCACCACCGAGAGCACCACCAGGCGGCTGTCGTGCTGCTGCGCCAATTTCAGGGCCGTGGCAGCGGTTTCGGCAGCCTGGCGGCTGCGGTCAATGGGGAACAGAACAATCTCGAACATGGCCAACCGGCCGGTGCCCCCTCTGTCTAGCGCCCAGCGCCCTGAGAGCCAGGCTGTAATGGGTTTCAACTGAGGCCCTGTGGCATGCAACCCCCTTGGCCTGCCATCCGGCGGGCGCTCTGGGACAACCGTCCCCTGCGCCAGAAGCTGGCCCTGGGGGTCTGGCTGTCCGTTGTACCGATCTCCCTGCTGGCCTCCTTGGTGGCCCTGGAGAACGCCAAGCGGGTGGTGATTGCACGGCTGGAGCAGCAGTTGATGTGGGATGCGGAGCAGGCCAACAACTGGTTGTACTGGTGGGACAGCCAGCACCTGCGCACCCTGCAAGTCAGCGCGAGGTCGTCCTCAATCCGCAGCTTGCAAAGCCATAGGGCGCGTCAGGTCATTGGGAGCCTCGCGTCGATCTTTCCCAGCTACAGCTACAGCCTGATTGAGCGCAATGGCGCACTCGTACACGGGTCGGGGCAGCTCGGCGCCAAACAGGGGGAGATCCTCAGCCAGTTGCTGAGGGATCCGAAGAGCTCCTATGCCAAGGCCCTGGCGGGCACTCCCTGGAGCATCCCCATCGCCCCACCGCAAGTGGCGAGGCCCTGCATCTCCAGCAGCGTGCCCGTGTATGGCGACAACACAGCAGACAGGCTGCAAACCATCGGCGTGCTGAGCAGCTGCCTGGCCCTCAATGATCTCGGCTCCGTCACGGGCATCAACCAACTGATCCAGGCCACCTCGGACAGTCACGAAGCACTCCCGTTGATCAATTTCAACCATCACCAGCCTTACGGGTATGCCCTGATGCTGGTGGTCAATCCCGGCAGCGCGATTCTGCTGGGCCAGACCGAAGAGCACCTTCACCACCAGCTCCTTCTGCTCGATCCACGCCGCAACCGCACCACCGAATGGTGGCCCCTGATCCGCCTGGCCATGACGGGGCGCAGCAAAACCAGCTTCGACCGTATCCAGCTCAACGGAATCTGGTACTTCGTGGGGGTGGATCGCAGGATTGCCGGCCGGTCCATGCTGGTTGTGCTCGATGAGCGCTCGGCCTTTGCCACCGTGAACTCCCTGTTCACGTGGATCTGGCTGGGGAACCTGCTGGCCCTGCTGGTGAGCTCGTTCGCCATCCATCGGATCTGCGGGGCCCTCTCCAAACCGGTGGACCAGGCCGGTGAGGCCCTCTCGCGCATCAGCCACGGTGATTTCGGTGAGCCCCTCCCCACCGACAGCAGTGACGTGGGACGCCTGTTCAACTACGTGAATCAGGCCTCCAGCCAGCTGCAGGCGTTTCTGGCCGACGCAAAGGCCCACGCCATCACCGACGCCCAGCTGGAAGAAGCGCGCCGGATTCAGGCCGACTTCCTGATTCGCGATCTGCCCTCCAGCCCCCAGGTGGAGCTGGCAGCCAAGTTTCAGCCCGCTTACCAGATCGGAGCCGATTGGTATGACGCCCTGGAGCGGGACGGGATTGTGTTCGTGGTGGTGGCCGACGTCTGCGACAAGGGGGTTCCCTCGGCCCTCTACATGTCGGTGTTTCGGTCCTTATTGCGCCTCAGCCTCGTGAAGGAATGGGACCTGTGCCACGACCCGGGCAGCACCATCTGCCGTGCGATCGGCACGGTGAACGCCTACATGGCCGAAACCCATGGCAGCACCGCCATGTTTGCCACGGCCTTCGTGGGGGCGTACGACCCCCAGCACGAGCGGATGAGCTATGTGGTGGCGGGCCATGAGGCGCCCCTGGTGCTACAGGGCGACCAACTGCAAAGCCTGAAGTTGGGGGGGCCGGCCTTGGGCCTCTTCCCGGCGGCCACATTCCAGCCAGGGCAATGCCAGCTGCAGGCTGGGGGCCTGTTGTTCGCCTTCAGCGATGGGCTGCCCGATGCGCGCACCCCCACGGGCGAGTCATTCGGGCAGGCCCGCATCGCCGCCCTGCTGCAGACCAGGCCCTCCAATAACTGGACCGCCGCTGAGCTTGTGCAGCAGTTTCAGCAGACGGTGCAGGAGCACATCAGCACAGCCGAGCAGTTCGACGACCTCACCTTGCTGAGCCTGAAGGTGGGCGGCTGAGGCGATTGCCGGTTGCCCCCTTGACCCACCCGCTAAATTCTCCCGACCCGATCCCTCCTGCGACCCCATGGCGAAGCGCTCCCTGGCCAGCCTCTCCGCTGACGACCTGCGCGGCAAGCGCGTGCTGGTTCGGGTTGACTTCAACGTGCCTCTCAACGAGTCCGGCGCCATCACGGATGACACCCGCATCCGGGCAGCTCTGCCTACCATCAACGCCCTCACCGACAAGGGCGCCAAGGTGATCCTGGCGGCCCACTTCGGCCGCCCCAAGGGCCAAGTCAACGAGGGCATGCGCCTCACCCCCGTGGCCGCCCGCCTGGCTGAGCTGCTGGGCAAGCCCGTGGTGAAGACCGATAGCTGCATCGGCCCCGATGCCGAGGCCAAGGTGGCCGCCATGGCCGAGGGCGATGTGGTGCTGCTCGAGAACGTGCGCTTCTTCGCCGAGGAAGAGAAGAACGAGGGCGATTTCGCCAAGCAGCTGGCCGCTCTGGCCGATGTGTACGTGAACGACGCCTTCGGCGCCGCCCACCGGGCCCATGCCTCCACCGAGGGCGTGACCCAGTACCTGAGCCCCAGCGTGGCCGGCTACCTGATGGAGAAGGAGTTGCAGTATCTGCAGGGTGCCATCGATGAGCCCAAGCGCCCCCTGGCCGCCATCGTGGGCGGCTCCAAGGTGAGCTCCAAGATCGGCGTGCTCGAGGCCCTGATCGACAAGTGCGACAAGGTGCTGATCGGCGGCGGCATGATCTTCACCTTCTACAAAGCCCGTGGCCTGGCGGTGGGCAAGAGCCTGGTGGAAGAGGACAAGCTGGAGCTGGCCAAGGAACTCGAGGCCAAGGCTGCAGCCAAGGGCGTTCAGCTGCTGCTGCCCACCGATGTGGTGCTGGCCGACAACTTCGCCCCCGACGCCAACAGCCAGACCGTGTCCATCAACGCCATCCCCGATGGCTGGATGGGCCTGGACATCGGCCCCGACTCGATCAAGGCCTTCCAGGAGGCCCTGGCCGACTGCAAGACCGTGATCTGGAACGGCCCCATGGGCGTGTTCGAGTTCGACAAGTTTGCCGCCGGCACCAACGGCATCGCCCACACCCTGGCCGACCTGAGCGCCAAGGGCTGCTGCACGATCATCGGCGGCGGTGACTCCGTGGCCGCCGTGGAGAAGGTGGGCGTGGCCGACAAGATGTCCCACATCTCCACCGGTGGCGGCGCCAGCCTGGAGCTGCTGGAAGGCAAGGTGCTGCCCGGCGTGGCCGCCCTCGACGAGGCGGCCTGAGCCTCAGCACGGCGCCCGCGGCAGCGAGCGCCCCTGCAGCACCACGGCAAACCCCTGCGCGCTGCGCTGGGCCTCCAGCCCACCCCCATGGGCCGCCGCCACCCGAGCGGCGATGGCCAGGCCCAGCCCGCAATGGCCCAGGCCACCGCGGGCGCGATCCAGCCGTTGGAAGGGCATCAGGGCCTGAGCCCACTGGTCCGGGGCAATTCCCGCGCCGCAATCCCAGACCGCAATCTGGAACCCCTCCCCGTCCGGCAGCGCCGGGCGCAGCACCAAGCGCAGCGGCTTCTGGCCATGGCTGAGGGCGTTATCCAGCAAGTTGCCCACAGCCCTGCCTAGCGCCGTGGGCTGCACCCAGCGCTGCAGGGGCTCGAGATCCAGCTGCAGCTCCCGGGGATCGATGGCGGCACTCAGCTCCGCCAACAGCTGCTCCAATGGCACCAGCACCGGCGGCTCCGCATCCACGCCACCGGCAAACAACAGGAATTGGGCTGTGATCCGCTCGAGGGCATCGAGATCGGCCTCGGAGCGCTGCAGATCCGCCGGCTCCGGCCTGGCCAACCCGAGCCGGAGACGCAAGCGCGTGATCGGGCTCTTGAGGTCGTGGGCGATGCCGGCTAGCATGGTGGCCCGCTCCCGTTCGCTCAGGTCCAGACGCTCCACCATGGCGTTGAACCGCCCCGTGAGCCGCCGCACCGCGCCGGTGCCCTGGGCCGCCAGGGGAGCCGGCCGTGCCGCCAGCCCCACCTGGCTGAGGGCCTGCTCCAGGCGCTGCAGAGGCCGTTGCACCTCGACCCAGAGGAACAGCAACGAGGCCGACACACTGCCCCCCAGCAAGGCCAGGCCCAGCAGCAGCGGATCGGGGGGCCAGCGCTGGGGTGAGCGCATCGGCGCAAACAGCCACACCGGCTCCAGGGGCGAGAGCAGCGCCACCCACACCCCCCGGGGATCCCCCGCCGCCGGCAACACCGGCGGGCAGTGGGGGAGCTGGCGGCACAGGGCCTGCCGCAGCCGCTCCGCCTGAACCGCCAGGCGGCCATCCCCCCCCGTGGGGGGTAACTCCCCCACCCGCAGGGGCAGGCCACTCAAACGGGAGAGGGCGGCCGGCGGCAGGCGCTCGAGGGCCAGCTCCCCCAGCCGCAGGTTGAAGGCCACCTCGGGGCCCATCTGGGCGATCTGAGCCCGCTCTAAGCGCTGGGCCAGCAGGGCTTGGAGCAGCGCCAGGCTGAGGGCCGACACCCCGGCACCCACCAGGGCATACCTAACGGGTGCGGGGCTGGCCATCGGGCACGAACACGTAGCCGTAGCCCCAGACGGTCTGCAGGTAGCGGGGCCGACTGGGATCGGGCTCCACCAGCTTGCGCACCCGCGACACCTGCACGTCCATGCTGCGGCTATCAGTGTCGGAATCGGGGCCGCGGGCTAATTCGATCAGCCGCTCCCGCGACAGGGGCCGGTGGGGGTGCTGCACGAAGGCCACCAGCAGGCTGAACTCACCGCTGGTCATCACCACCGGCTCGCCACCGCGCTGCAGCACCCGGGCCGCCAGGTCGAGCACGATGTCGCCGAAGGCCACCTGCTGGCCCTCCGCCAGGGGGGTGCCGGCGGGCAGGGCCACCCGCCGCCGCAACACCGCCTCGATGCGGGCCGTAAGTTCTCGGGGCAGGAAGGGCTTGCCCAGGTAGTCGTCGGCCCCAGCGTCCAGACCGGCGATGCGTTCATCGGTGCGGTTGCGGGCCGTCAGCACCAGCACAGGGGTCTTGTCGCCTTTGGCCCGGCGCTCACGCAGCAAGGTCAGACCGCTGACCATCTCGGCATCGCGGCGTTCATTGAAGGGCAAGTTCAGGTCCAGCAACACCGCGTCATAGGGCTGCACATGCCACAAATGCCGGGCCGTCGAGAAGTCACCCGCCGCATCCACACGGTGCCCGGCATCGGCCAGGCTGCGCAGCATGACCGCCTGCAGCACCGGATCGTCTTCCACCAACAAGATACGCATGAACCCGAAGTCTCCAA
>CALJTZ010000565.1 GCA_937975655.1 uncultured Synechococcus sp.
ACAGGGGCTGAAGCCTCCCCATCGCCTCGGGCCTCGTCTTCCCCGCAGGTCGTTCTAACGTCTGTAGTCAGCGGTGGATCATCAGCTGGCTCTTCCCCTCCCCCGCCTGTTGCGCCTTGGACTGTTCCAGGGTTGCCTCGGCTGCCTCGCGGTGATCTTTGCCGGGCTCTTGAACCGGGTGATGCTCACAGAGCTCGAGTTTCCCGGCCTGCTGGTGGGCGGCGCTCTGGCCTTCGAGCAGTTCATGGCCCCGTCGCGCATCCTGTTCGGCCAGGTGTCCGATGCGCATCCCTGGGCGGGGCGGCACCGCACCCCTTACATCTGGCTGGGCACGGCGGTGTTCAGCGTGCTGGCGGTGCTCTCGATCCCGCTGATCTTTCACTTGCATGCCGCCTTCACCACAGGCCAGCCCTGGGTGATCGGCTTTGCTGAGGCAGCCCTGTGCGGCCTGTTCGCTCTCTATGGCCTGGCGATTTCCCTGGCCACCACGCCCTATCTCGCTCTGGTGATCGATCTCACCGAGGAACAAGAGCGGCCACGAGCCGTGGGCCTGATCTGGTGTTTGCTCACTGTGGGCATCGTGGTGGGGGCCATAGCCACGGCCATCAGCCTCAAGGGGCTGGATGGCGTGTCCGATCCCCGCGTGCTGGAACCAGTCCTGTTGGACTTCATGGTGCGGGTGTCGCTGGCGGTTCTGGCGCTCACCGTGGTAGCCACCTGGGGCATGGAACCGGCTGGGGCTGGACGGCGGCTCAGTTCGGGAGCCAATCGGGAGGATGCCATCAGCCTGCGGCAGGCCTGGCAGTTGATCACCTCCAGCTCCCAGGTGCTGGTGTTCTTCAGCTTCCTGTTGGCCTTCACCCTCGCCCTGTTCCTGCAGGACCCGATCCTTGAGAGTTATGGCGCTGACGTGTTTGGCATGCCCATTGCCGCCACGGCATCGCTGAGTGCCCTCTGGGGTGTGGGCACCCTGCTGGGCCTGTTGCTCGCGGGGTTCTGGCTGGTGCCGCGCCTCGGCAAATTCGCCTCCGCCCGGCTGGGCTGCCAAATGATTCTGGGCTGCCTGCTTCTCCTTGTGCTTGTTGGCCTGTCAGCCCAGGCCAACCTGCTGCGCATCGTGATGGTGCTGTTCGGGCTGGCTTCGGGGATCGGTACCAACAGCACTCTGTGTCTGATGCTGGATCTCACCTTGCCCCAGGCGGCGGGAACGTTTGTGGGGGTCTGGGGGTTGGCCCAAGCCCTGTCCCGCGCCATTGGCAAGCTGTTGGGAGGAGGATTGCTGGATCTGGCTCGCTGGCTGCAGCCGGAGGGGTTGATCTACGGGTCTTATGCCGCGGTGCTGCTGGTGGAAGCGGCCCTTGCCTTCTTGGCCCTCACCCTGTTGAGTCGCCTCAATCTGCGTCAGTTCCGAGAGGACACGGGCCGCAGTCTTGATCGTGTTCTTGCCGCTGAGCTCGGATGATGACCCGCCTCTCTGACTTGCCTGCGGACCTGGGGCCTCTGGAGGGCTTGATCGATCGGGTTGCGGAGCGCCAGCGCCAGGATTTTGGCCAGCTGGATTCGGAAGCCAAAGCCGATGGCAGCTTGATCACCGCCTGTGACCGCTGGAGTGATGCCACCCTCGTGCAGGGCTTGGCCGAGCTCTACCCCGGGGAGGGCGTGCTCAGTGAGGAGGGCAGCCAGTCGGTGCCGGGCAGTGAGGCCTATTGGGTGGTGGATCCCCTCGATGGCACCACCAACTTCGCTGCGGGCATTCCCTATTGGGCGATTTCAATCGCCCGCTTTGAACGGGGCGTGCCTGTCTTGGCCGTGCTGGATGTGCCGCCGCTGCGGCAGCGCATCGTGGCCGTTCGTGGATCGGGTGCCTGGCGTAAGGGCCAACCCCTTGACCCCCCATCGGCGCGTCAGCAGGTGGCCGGTTGCGCTTCCTTATGCAGCCGTTCCATCGGTGTGCTCCAGAAGCTGCCGAACCAGCGCTTCCCCGGCAAGATCCGGCTGCTGGGGGTGGCCAGTCTCAATCTGGTGAGCGTGGCGATGGGGCAAACCGTGTCTGCCTTGGAAGCCACGCCGAAGATCTGGGATCTGGCGGCCGCCTGGCTGGTGTTGCAGGAATTGGACTGCCCGATCCGTTGGCTGGTCCGTGATCCAGCTGCCCTTCAGCCCGGTGAAGATCTGTCCCAGGCCGATTTCCCAGTGCTAGCGGCCCGGGACCAGGCCACTCTCTCCACCTTCTTGCCCTGGGCCGAAGCCCTCGTGAGCGTTCTGTAAAGCACGGGGTTGACGTGAGCGCGGTATCAGGTGTTATGGTTTTGGACTGCGCGGGAGCCGAAAGGCTGCTGTGCAGAGCCAAGGAGCCTGAGAGGGTTTTGCGGCGACTTGCAACGGAGGAGGCG
>CALJTZ010000566.1 GCA_937975655.1 uncultured Synechococcus sp.
CGCCGTCCGCTACCGCCACTCGGATCAGGGGGTGTGGAGCGAGCGGCTGCTGGCCGGTGAGATCTGGCGGAACGGCCAACAGCTCCGGGCCGATGCGCCCCTCGGCGCCGGCGATCGGCTGCAGTGGCATCGGCCCCCCTGGCAGGAGCCCGCCGTGCCGGTGCTGGCCCAGGCCGCGCTCGTGTTCGACGACGGCGATCTGCTGGTGCTCAACAAGCCCAGCGGCCTGCCGGTGCTGCCGGCCGGCGGTTTTCTGGAGCACACGCTGCTGGCCCAGCTGGAGCGGCTCTGGCCCGGTGCTCGGCCCGTGCATCGCCTGGGGCGGTTCACCAGCGGGCTGCTGGTGTGCGCCCGCCGACCGGCCACGCGGGCCTGGTTGAGTGCCCAGCTGCGGGACAGCACGGCGGTGGGCCCGGCAGAGGGTCAGCCCCGGTGCCGCAAGCTCTACCGCGCCCTCACGGCCCCCTTGCCGCCTGATTGGTCGGTGGCCGAGAGCCGGCCTCTCACCACGGCCATCGGCCGCCGTCCCCATCCCCTGCTGGGTCAGATCTGGTGTGCTGTTGCGGCGGACGAACCCGGCGCCCTGGCGGCCAGCAGCCAGCTCACCCTGCTGGAACGGCGCTCTGAGGCATGCCTGGTGGAGGTGGCGATTGCCACTGGCCGTCCCCATCAGATCCGTATTCACACGGCGGCCATGGGAGCGCCGTTACTGGGCGATCCGCTGTATCTGCCGGGCGGGCTGGCCAGCGGCGATGGGCTGCCCGGACACGGTGGCTATGTCCTGCATGCCCATCACATCAGCATGCCCAGTCAGGTGGGTGTGTCGTGCCAATGGACGGCACCGTTGCCGCCATCCTTGCGGGCCACGTGTTCGCCGGAACTGGCGGAATGACCGTTGAAGCGCAAGAGGTTCTAACCCACGTCTTTACGTCGGAGTTGGACAGGCGTTTGAATCCAATTGGTGTGGGCTCTTCAGCAGCGCAGGGGCTAGTAACTTCCTGGTCATCGTCCAGTCGGTGTCAAGGTCAACCTTGTTGCCGTTGTACGTGGAGTTGGTGCAGTTGGGTTGTGCCGTTGTGGTGGCATCGTTTCTGCCTTACACGCAATTCCGTCATGCCAACATCATTGTGGATTTCTTCACCTCTAACGTGTCAGAGACAACCCAAACCAAGCTCGATGCGTTTGGCTCCTTGCTTTACGCCTTGGTGATGGCTTTGATCGCGTGGCGTGTGGCGGTGGGCGGTATTGACATCAAGGCCAGCCAAGAAACCTCCATGCTGATGGCCTTGCCTCTGTGGATTCCCTATATGTTGATGGTGCCAGGCTTGGTGCTGTGCACGGTGATTGGGTTTGTCCAAACCCTCCAACACCTCGGTCTGATTGCAAAGGAAAACGTATGAGCACGATGAGTATTGGCTTGTCCATGTTTGGCGCCATGTT
>CALJTZ010000567.1 GCA_937975655.1 uncultured Synechococcus sp.
CGGGCGCAGTCGTTGAGAGCAAAGATCTGCTCGGCCTGGTGCCGGCGCCGGTCGGTGATCAGCTCCTCCACCATCCGCTCGCGGGCAATGGCGAGGTACTTGCTGACGGTTTTGATGTTGCTGACCCCCCAGTTTTGGGCAGCTTTTTCCCTCATCACCGCCAGAGGTAAGCGCTGAGTCACCCACAGCTGGGCCTCGGCAATGCGCTGCTCCACCTCGGTGTGGCTGGCACGGGGACGGTGCTGCTGCCGGCGCCGGGCGCGGGGCGGGTTGCCCTTTCCCACCGGCCGTGAGGGATCGAGCGGCGTTGGCGGCCAGCACGGCTGGCCGTCCTCGTCCTGGTGGGAAGCAGCACCGCGGAGCTCCTCCACCGCATCGGCGGAGCCATCAGCAGCAACAGGACGCCGCACCACCAACAATCAACCCTCTCGGTCTCGCGAAACCATAACTCGCGAACTGGCCGGTGACCATCGGGGGTGCCAGAGCTGTCGCGCTTGGCGCTTGACGCTGCCTGGGTCGCTGGGACGACAGGAGTACGGCAGCCGTCCCGTTCGAGATCCCCTGCCCTGCAGCCCTTTCCCACCCCTATGACTACATGACTACATCTTTAAAGGAAGAGATAGATAAATAGATAGAGGGGTAGAGGGGTAGAGGGGTAGAGGGGTAGAGGGAGGATCGGCTCATTCAATGAAGGGGATCAATAACAAAGGAGGGGTCTACCTTCCCCGGCTCGTACCCACCCCGCCGTTTACCCAGATCCATTGCACTGCAATGCTTTTCAGTGAGGCACCGCCCATAGGTGCAGCAAGCGTGTGTACCCGCTTCTGCCCTTGCGGGTCCGGTCTGTTCCCCCCAGGTCAGAGGATTTGGAGCGGGATGGCGCAGGCGCGGGCTTTGGAGCCTGCGCCGCGAAACCGCACCGGATGGCCATGGGGGCCAGCACCGGGCAGTCGGCCCAGGATCGTGCCCCAGCTGCTGGCCCAGGGCGTTTCGGCCAGGATGCGGCCAATCGCCTCTGCGGTGTTGCTCACCAGCAGCATTCCGTCGGCAATGCGGAGGCCATGGCGCGACAGCAGCTCCTCGGCATGGCGGCTGCTCACAGGTTCCAGTGGATTGGTGGAGCTGACCAGCTCCACCAGCTCACCAATGCTGCGGGTGAGCACCCGGTCCTCGGTTTCGACCCGCAGCTGGTGCTGCAGGATCCGGTTCAGGCAGCGCCGCTCATCGGGCAGTTCATTGCTCTGCCGGTAACTGCTCCAGTCGGTGCCTTCAATCAGGCCTTGCACCTCCGCTTCTGTCGGCACCCTGGAGGACTGCAGCGCCCAGGCGCCAGCCAGCAGGGTGCCGTATTGATCGCCCAGGGCCTGGGAATCGAAGTGCGTCGCCGCCACACGCATGCCCACGTCCACCGCCCGCAGGATCACCGGCAGCAGCAAAACGGTGCGGGCCAGCAGACGCGAGCCAAAGTCCGGCGTAATCAGCTGCTCAAGGTCCCGATCCAACGCCTGCCAATGGGCCTGCCGTTCAGCTAGCGGAATCTCCGCGGGATTGCGGAGGGTGAGCTGGGCAAAGCGGCGCTGGTCTGCACCTTGTTTGAGGCCGGTGGCGATCGAGGCGAGCAGGAACATCGAGCGCACCTGAAAGCGCGAGACCTCACCGGCCGGGGTGCCTTTGACAGTTGTGGCCTTGGATTCGGAGCTCGCGACCCGTGCCAGCGCCAGGATCGACTGGATCCTCTGCTGGTCAGCCTTCTCATTGCTCTCGGCCTCATCGAGCACGACCGGCAAGGCGTCACAGCGCAGGGACTGGCGGATGCCGGCCTCGGTGCTGTTCCCCACCAGCACCAGGCGCATATCACCCAGCAGCACGCTCACATAGCGATCGAGGATGGCGCTCTTGCCCGATCCAGCCCCGCCGGTCAGCCAGACGTGTGGTCGCCAGCGCAGGGCCCCACAGATGGGCGCCAGCGTCACCCATCCGGCGAGCAAAAAGGCGGATGCCGGCACATCCCAGCGGAAGCGATCGGCGATGGTCAGCACGGTCAGTGCCTCCTCGTCGGAGAGGGGCGAAACCTCACCAGGCCCATCAAGAGCAGCGGCGCGCTGGTAGTGGAACTTGCTGACGAGGGGCGTCGTGATCGGTTGCGACTGGCTATCAACCACCAGCCGGTCGCCCAGGTGCAGCACGCAGCGGCCGCGGTCCCACCAGACGCCCCGGCCCCGCAGCCCCTCTGGATTGAAGATCCCCACCGCCGCTTGGCGGCAGAACAGATCGGAGGCAGCAGCGGTCCAGTTCACCCCTCGCTTGGAGGGATAGAGCGTTTCCCAGTAGGGCAGTGGCGCCAACCGGCAGAGGTTGACGCTGCCGTGGGCTGACGCCGACAGACGCATCACCTGGCCGGTGGCGCGGGGTTGGTAGTGGTAACCATCGGCGTCGTAGCCCAGACAGGCAAACGGCTCGCCGTCCGCAGCAGGCATTCGGCCAGAAGCAGGTGCCAGAGCTGGACGTGGTGGCTGAGCGGCACTGGCCAATGCCCGAACCTGGGCAGTGGTGATGGGATGAGGAGCAGCAGGCGGCGGAGCGGAAGGTGGTTCTGGCCGCTCGATCGAGCGCCGATGGCGCTGGAGATGGACCATGGCTTGCTCAGCTGTCCAGTCGGCATC
>CALJTZ010000568.1 GCA_937975655.1 uncultured Synechococcus sp.
CCGACCCTGGCGTGGTGGGCTTTTACAGCGCCCAGGGCTGGGAGCTGGAACCTCAGCAGAAACGCTGCGCTTTCTGGTATTCCCCCTAGCCCGTTGGTCGGCTACGACCAGGCACTGGGATCGCGCGACACCGGCACTTGGGCCAGGGGATGCTGGCTGCCGAGCAGGTCGGCGCTGATGCGGCTGCAGATCAGATCCATCGGCACGCAGAAGCTGCTGCCATCGCGGTCAAACGGCCCCTCGATGTAGGCGCCGATCCGCTCGGCCACGAGATAGCCCAGGAACAGCATGGCCCCGGTTCCAGTGGAGCCCTGGCTGCTGAAGTTCAGGAACAGGGCATAGCCAAACAGCCAGCAGATCAGCCGGATGAACACGTCATAGGTGGGTGGTAGAGGTGTGTTGCGGATCCGCTGCAGCCCGCCGAGGGCATTGGTGAAGGTCTCGCTGCAGCGCAGCAGAGCATCACAGCCCAAGGCGCTGATCACCTTGCTCTGCCGCAATTGCCCGATGGCAGCGGCCCGTACCCGCAGGGTTTGGTCCAGGGTGATCTGCGGCGGCAGGCCCAGGCTGGCGCCGAGGCCACGGGCGGCCTGGTGGGCATCCTCGCGCCAGTAGCCCCTGAGCTCGAAGTTCAGCAGCCAGGCCTGCAGGCTCTGCAGGGTCACCAGCCGCTGTTCTTCCCCCCGCAGTTCACCCTCACTGCCCAGCAGCGCATGAAGGGTGTCGCGCCAGTGGCGACTGGTGTTGGTGATCGTGCCCCAGAGCACGCGCGCTTCCCACCAGCGGTTAATCGCCTGGGTATTGCGGAAGGCCACGAAAATTGACGCCGCAATCCCCAGAATCGAGAGCCCGCTGCCCTCAATGAGGCGCATCCCACGGAACATCGGGGTCTGTCCAAGGGCCAGGGAGACGCCGCACAGCATCACCATCACGATCAAATCCCAGCGCATGCGCATCACCAGCTGGGCAACCACCCGCGGGATCTGGCGGCGCGGCAATTTGGGTGGCAGCTGGGCAGGATCCATTGGGCTCGGGGACGAGGCGCTTCTGGGGGGAAGTGTGCTGCAGCTCGTAGTAGCGCTGCGCCAGGTCTGCGGTGCTGGCACCCCGGCGCCAGGCGCGCCTGAGTTGCCAGTTGCGCCAGGCCACGGCCAGCACGCCGCGCTCGCGCCAGCGGCGACCATCCACCCGCAGGGGCTGCCGCAGGCAGCGCAGGCGGGTGTGGGGTTGGAGCCGCTGCACGAGATCGAGGTCCTCCATCAGCGGGATCGGAGCAAAGCCCCCCGCTGCGGCGTAGAGGGAGCTCGGCAGCAGCAGGCCCTGGTCGCCGTAGGGGCATTGGCCCAGGCGGCTGCGCAGAGCTACCGCCAGCTCCAGCAGCCGCAACGGCAGCCCAGGGGCATCAATGGCGAGGTTGAAGCTCCAGGCCGCGGCGGGCTGGGCCATCGCCGCTGTGATCGCCGTGGCCCAGCCCTGGGGTAGCCGGGCATCGGCATGGAGCACCAGCAGCCAGGGGGCAGCCGTGCGGGCGGTCGCGAGGGCCAGTTGGCTGCCCCGGCCCCGGGGGCTGTGCAGCAGCTGGGCTCCCGCCAGCTTGGCCAGGTCGGCGGTGCCATCGCCGCTGCCCCCATCCACCACCAGCGTCTCCCGCAGCAAGCCCGGTGGCGCCTGGTGAAGGTC
>CALJTZ010000569.1 GCA_937975655.1 uncultured Synechococcus sp.
CGCCCCCCAGGACTGTCCGCCCCTGGCCCGGCCACGGATGCTCCTGGCCTTTTCCTTCTTTGACAGTCCTCTGCAGGAGGGCGAGGGCATGCCCGGCGTGCAGGCGGTGCTGCCCCGCTGGCAACTGAGCCGCCAGGGGCGTCATTGCTGGCTGCGGCTGCAACGCAACCTGGGCGGCGATGTGACGGCCCGCTCCCTGGCGGAGGAACTGTGGGAGCAGGCCCGCCTGCTGGCCGCCCTGCCCGCCGATCCCTGCAGCGATCCTCACAGCAGCAGCCCGGCCATCACCACCAGTTCCCCCTGGCAGGAGGGGTATCGCTCAGCCGTGGAGCGGGGCCTGGAACTGGTGGAATCGGGATGCCTGCGCAAGCTGGTGCTGGCGGTGCGCCAGCAACTGCTGCTGGAGCGCCCCCTCGACCCCCTGCAACTGCTGGCCCATCTGCGCCAGCGCCAACCCGGCAGCTGCCGTTTCCTCTGGCAACAGGGCGACGGAGCCGCCCTGTTGGGAGCCTCGCCGGAACGGTTGCTCACGGTGCGCCAGGGCCAATTGCGCAGTGATGCCCTCGCCGGCACCGCCCCGATCGGCCCGGCCGCCGATCAACTCACCCGCTCCGACAAGGACCGCCGCGAGCACGAGTTGGTGGTGGAGGCCATCACCGAGGTGCTGCAGCAGGCCGGGCTGGCCACCCGCCGCCCGCGCCACCCCCGACTGGCCCGTCACGGCCAACTGGTGCACCTCCACACCCCCATCACCGCAGCCCTGGGGGAGCAGCAACCGCTCGCCCTGGCCGGGGCCCTGCACCCCACCCCGGCGGTGGCAGGCCTACCGCGGCGCGAAGCCATGGCCGCCCTGCGCAGCCTGGAGCCCTTCGAGCGGGGGTTCTACGCCGCCCCCATCGGCTGGATCGACAGTGCCGGCGACACTGAGTTGCGGGTGGCCATCCGCAGCGGCAGCCTGCGGGGCCAGCGCCTGGAGCTCACCGCCGGCGCTGGCCTGGTGCAGGGCTCGGTGCCGGAGCGGGAACTGCAGGAGGTGGCCCTCAAGCTGGGGGTGCTGCAACAGCAGCTGAGCCTGCCGCTCAGGCCAGCAAGCGCTCCATGGTGAGGTCGGCCAGGGGGATGCCCCCCAGGCGCTCCACCTCCCGCACCCCCGTGGGGCTGGTGACGTTGATCTCGCTGAGCCGGCCATCGATCACATCGATGCCCACGAAAAACAGGCCCTCGGCCTGCAGGGCCGGGGCCAGTTCGGCGCAGATCCGCCGCTCCTGATCGGTGAGCTCGCTGGCCTCCGGCTCACCGCCCACCGCCAGGTTGCTGCGGAATTCACCGGCGGCCGGCTTGCGGTTCACCGCCCCAAGGGGCTCCCCATCCACCAGCAGGATGCGCTTGTCGCCAGCCGTCACAGCCGGCAGGAAGGCCTGCACCATCACCGGCAACTGCTGCTGGTTGGTCACCAGCTCCAATAGGGCCTTGAGGCCGGGCGCTCCCCCATGGCTGCGCACCACCCCCTGGCCGGCCCGGCCGCCAAGGGGCTTGAGCACCACATCGCCATGGTCAACGGCGAAGGTTTCCAGCCGCTGGGCATCGCTGCTCACCAGGGAGGGCGCCATGAGATGGCTCCAGCGCAGGGCGCCGAGCTTCTCGTTCCAGGCCCGCAGCGAGGCGGGACGATTGAGCACGCGCACCCCCAGGCGCTCGGCCAGCTCGAGCAGATGGGTGGCATAGAGATAAGCCTCATCCACCGGCGGGTCCTTGCGCATCCACACCCGGGGGAACTGGGCCAGCGGCAGCCAGCGGGGATCACCTGCCTCAAACCAGGGGTCGGGCAGGTCCCAACCCGTGGCCGTTGGGGAGATCTCGGCCAGCCGCACGGGCTGGGCCAGCACCAGGGGTTCATGGGCCGGATCCCGCCCATGCACAGCCAACTGGGCCGGCGTGCACACCCACACCTGCTGGCCGGCCCGCTGGGCTGCCTGCATCAGGGCCACACTCGAATCCTTGGTGGGACGCAGCCGGGCGATCGGATCGACCACGAACAGCTGGGGCTCCCGCCCGGTGTCAATCGGCGTCAAACTCAGGCCCCCAGCAGGGCGTCGAGCTGGCCGGAGCGCTCGAGGGCATGCAGGTCGTCGCAGCCGCCCACGTGCTCACCGTTGATGAAGGTCTGGGGCACGCTGCGGCGTCCGCCGCTCTTGGCTGCCATGGCGGTGCGGGCC
>CALJTZ010000570.1 GCA_937975655.1 uncultured Synechococcus sp.
AACCAGCTAGGAAGCTCGACTCAACCATGTTGTAGTTGAACGGCTTTAGGTTTGCGTTTCCTTCTGACCAACCGTCAACAGTTACGAAGTTCACTGATGGGTTCGCCTTTGCTGCTGCGTTAACTGCTGCAACTAGGTTGAAGCCAACTGCGATGGTTAGGTCGCAACCTGCGTCGATCATCTGCTGAAGGTTTGGCTCGAAAGCTTCTGCTGATGCTGATTCAGCATCTGCGGTCTCGACACCAAGCTGAGTCTTTGCCTGCATTAGGCCGGTGTAAACAGACTCGTTGAATGACTTGTCGTTCCAGCTACCCTCGTCGGCAACGGCACAAGCCTTGAAGTCAACTGGGGTCACGGTTGGCTCGGTGGCCGGTGCGGCACAACCCGAAAGAACCAAACCAAAAGCAGCTGCCATAGCAACTGCTGATGAAATGCGTGAGATTTTCACTTATTTTCCTCTCATAACGACCATGGATTTCACAGTCGTTCGGTGCCTTAAGACTATGACCATTTATTACCCAGAAAGAACATGAAAGCGCTTTGCACCAAGAGTTAACCCAGTTGTTACAAAGGCTTTATAAAACGTCGCTGTGGCCGGTGGCCTTGAGCGCATCGACCAGTTCATCAAGGTCAAAGGGTTTGGGCAGATAGTCAAACGCCTCGGCCTCGGCCGCCTGAGGGCCGCTCACGGCGATGGCGCCCGTGTGCATCACCCCGGCCTTCTCGCCGGCAATGGCGGCCAGGGTGCTGCCCAGGTGTTCGGTGTGATCCATGCCGATGGCGGCCAGGGCCAGCACCTGGCGGTTGGGATGGGTGGTGGTGGCATCCAGACGGCCCCCCAGTCCCACCTCCAGCACCGCCAGCTCCACCCCCGCCTCCGCGAAGGCCACAAAGGCCGCAGCGGTGATCAGCTCAAACGGCGTGAGCTGATGGCGCAGGGCCAGGGCCTGCATCCCCGCCAGATGCGCCCGCAGCTGCTCGGTGCCAATCAGGCCATCGGGCAGGCGGATGCGCTCACACCAGCTCAGGAGATGGGGGGAGGTGTAGAGCCCGGTGCGCAGGCCGGCGGCCGTGGCGATGCGCTCCAGCATCGTGCTGATGGAGCCCTTGCCATTGGTGCCGGCCACCTGGACGGCTGCGAACTGCTGCTCGGGATGGCCAAGCTCCGCCAGGGCGTTCTGCAACCGCTCCAGCCCCAGGTCCACGCCCCGGCGGCTGAAGGGGGCGATCAGGTCGCCGAAGGGGTCGGGCTTTGGCATGCCAACAGGGCCCGCTCCAGGCGTGCAACGGCCTCGCGGATGTGGCGAGGCTGGATGGTGAGCGGGGGCACGAAGCGCACCACACTGGGCCCTGCGGGCACCAGCAGTAGGCCCTCGGCCA
>CALJTZ010000571.1 GCA_937975655.1 uncultured Synechococcus sp.
CTACACAGGCGAAGACACTCTTTCCCTACACGACGCTCTTCCGATCTACCGAAGACAGCACCTTGATCCTGCGAGGGCTGAAGGAGCGCTACGAGCTGCACCACGGCGTGGCTATCACCGATGGCGCGGTGGTGGCGGCCACCCGCCTGGCCGATCGCTACATCTCCGATCGCTGCCTGCCCGATTCCGCCATCGACCTGATCGATGAGGCCGCCGCCCAGCTCAAGATGGAGGTGACCTCCAAGCCCCGGGTGGTGGAGGAGGCCGAAAGCGAGCTGCGGCGTGTGGAGCTGGCCCTGCTCTCGGCGGAGGGTGCCCCCATGGCCGAGCGGGTGCAGCTGCAGGACCAGCGGCGCCTGGCCACGGAGCACCTGCAGCAGCTGCAACAGCGCTGGCAGGCCGAACGGGAGCAGCTGGCGGAGTTGCGACAGCTGCTCGCCGACGATGAATCCCTACGCCTGCAGATCGCCGAGGCGGAGCGCGATGGCGATCTGGAAGAGGCGGCGCGACTCCAGTACGACCAGCTCCACGGCGTGCAGCAGCGCCGTGGCCAATTGGAGGCGGAATTGCAGGCCAACCAGCAGGGCGGCCAGTCGCTGCTGCGGGAGCAGGTGGAGGAGGGCGACATCGCCGATGTGGTGGCCCGCTGGACCGGCATTCCGGTGCAGCGGTTAATGGCCGGTGAGCGCCAGAAACTGCTGGAGCTGGAGGCACGGCTGGGCGAGCGGGTGATCGGCCAGCCCGAGGCGGTGGCGGCGGTGGCCGCGGCGATTCGCCGGGCCCGGGCCGGCATGAAGGATCCGCGCCGACCGGTGGGCTCTTTCCTGTTCCTGGGCCCCACCGGCGTGGGCAAGACCGAGCTGGCCAAGGCCCTGGCGGCGGCCCTGTTTGACGAGGAGGAGGCCCTGGTGCGGCTCGACATGAGCGAGTTCATGGAGCGCAACGCCGTCGCCCGGCTGCTGGGGGCTCCCCCCGGGTATGTGGGCTACGAGGAGGGTGGCCAGCTCACTGAGGCCGTGCGGCGGCGCCCCTATGCGGTGTTGCTGCTGGACGAGGTGGAGAAGGCCCACCCGGATGTGTTCAACGTGCTGCTGCAGGTGCTCGACGACGGCCGTAGATCGGAAGAGCACACGTCTGAACTCCAG
>CALJTZ010000572.1 GCA_937975655.1 uncultured Synechococcus sp.
TGCTGAGGGGATCGGTGTTGGAGCCGATCAGGGCGTGGGCGATGGTAACCCGTTGTGCCCAGGAGGATTCCGCGCTCCATCGCGCGACCAGCGCGTCCAGCGCCGACTTGGACTCGCCGTAGGCGCCGTCGCCGCCGAACATGCCACGGTTGGGTGAGCCGGGCAGCACCACGTGCAGCCGGGAGGCGATATCACGGTCAACGCCGATCGCCGCGCAGTTCCGCTCGTATGTCTCGAAGAGCGGCGTGCCCGGCGTCGCGCGGGTCGAGCAGAAGAGCCGGCCGTCGGCCGACGACTTCCAGTTCGCTCCGTCGAAGACCACCCCGAGAGCCCCGAGGGTGAGGCCCGCCACGGCGGCCGCTTCCGCTTCCACCAGCTCCAGCATCTGGGCCGAGAGCAGGGCCAGGCCCTGCCCGCTCAGGCTCACGGGCTTGCAGTTCACATAGTGGTTGCTGGTGCGGCCCGAGGCCAGGGTGAAGCTGCCGTGGCGGTAAGCGCGCTCCGCCAGCAAGTGCAGCAGCACCTGGCGTTGCTCGGCGCTCGCCTGGGGCAGGGTCAGCGGCTCGGTCATGCCTCTGGCATTGCGGGGGGAGGCTGTCTAGTTTGCGCCCAGATCGCAGCCGCTCCCATGGCCCCTTCGGTTGGGCAGCTCTTCACCGCCCTGGCCCTGCCTGCCGGAGCCGTGGCGCTGGCGGCCCTGCAGCCCCTGGCGGTGGCCGCCAATCCGGTGGTGTGCACCACCACCCTCGAGGCCCCCATGGCCCGGGGTGCAACCGCAGGTGGCCAAGGGCCGGTGGAGGTCACCCGTTGCGGGCCGGTCGTCACCACACCCCAGCTGGTGGACCGTCGCTTCTTCTCCTACACCTCGCCCTACGCCCGTGGGGTGGACATCACCCACCAGATCACCGATCTGCTGGGTATCGCCATGGGGGGTGGCGATGGCACCAAGGTGATGGGCCTGGGCTTCCCGGATCAGACGATCGTGTGGGATGGCTCGGCCCTGCAGAACACCTATGAGGTGCTGCTCGAGCAGCAGAGCAACCCCTTGCCCTGGCGCACAGCGGATGTGTCCAATGGCTTCTGCTCCGGCCTGGCCGCGGACGGCTGTGGCGGTGCGGCCATGAGTCCCGTGCCCGTGACCAGCAGCACCACCATCCGTGGCCTGTGGTAGACCACGCACCACCGCGGTTGCGGCCTGCGGGGGTCTAGCAATCTGGTGAATGCAGCGGACTCATAATCCGCCTTAGGCGAGTTCGATCCTCGCGACCCCCATCTGGCTTCCCCCCACCCCTCAGCCCCGGGCTGCTGATCGATGCGCTTTCTGGCTCCGGCAGCGTTGTTGGCCCTGCTGGCGTTCTTCGCCGCCGGCGAGTTCGCCCTGATTCGCTTGCGCCCCAGCCTGGTGCAGCTGCTGGAGGCCGATGGCCACCCCGGTGCCCGGTCTGTGGCCCGGTTGCAGCAGCGCCTGCGCCGGGCCCTCGTGGCCACGCAACTGGGGATGACCCTCGCCCTCGTGGCCCTGGGCTGGACGGGGCGTGGCCTGGCGGAGCGCTGGGGCCGCTCCAGCACCGCCACCACCGGCGTGACGTGAACCA
>CALJTZ010000573.1 GCA_937975655.1 uncultured Synechococcus sp.
CTTCGGCACCCAGGGTCAGTGCCATCCACTTTGCACCGGTTTGGCGCAGCAGGGCGCGGGCGGCGTCCAAGGGGCTGGCCTGGGTGAAGCCCAGGTGCACCAGGTCGTCGTCGCTGGCACTGGCCCGGTGCACAGCGCCGCAGGGTACCGCCAGCACGGAGCCTGGTGCCGCGCTGACCCGCTGGTCGTCGCATTCCAGCTGCCCATGGCCGGCTACCACCACCCAGTGCTCGCTGCGATGGCGGTGGCGTTGCAGGCTGATGCGCTGGCCCGCCCGGATGCAGAGACGTTTCACCAGATAGCCATCACCGCTGCCGAGGCATTCGAACCACCCCCAGGGGCGATGCACCCGGCCATCGGCTGGAGTGGGCTGGTGGTCCGTCACGCTGGCGGCCAGGAGCCCACCAACCCTAGGCAGCGGCAACGCCAGCCTTGTCAGGCGTCACGAGCAGTGCCTGCGAGCGGGCCCGGGTGAGGCCCGTGTAGAGCAGGCGCGGATCCCAGTGGCGCGTGGGGGGCATCAACAGCAGTACCTCCGCGTACTGGCTCCCCTGGGACTTGTGGATCGTGAGGGCGAGGGCTGGTGTGGCCTGGCTGAGGCGGGCCGGGTGCAGCAGCCGTCCGCTGGGGAACAACACCAGCCGTTCGCCGTTGCGCTCCACCAACACGCCGATGTCTCCATTGGCCAGGCCCTGCTCCGGCAGGTTGCGCTGGTTCAGCACCGGTGTTCCCAGGGGCCAGGCCTGGATGGGTTGTCCGTAGCGCTCAGCCAACAGCTGGCGGTGCACGCTCTCCACCCCCCAGGGGCCTTGACGCATGGGGGTGAGCAGGATGCAGCGCTCCAGTTCTGCCAGCAGGGGCTCGCTGTTCTCGGGCAGGGCCTCCGCTTCGGGCCAGTGGAGCGCCCGGGCCAGGCCAGTGAGCGTCTGTTGAAGCTCGCGCAGGCGCGCCAACACGCCCTGGGGCAACCGGCTGGTGCTGTGGGTGTGCCAGCGCAGATTGTCGTTGGGGCCGAGGGCCTCGAGCTGGGTGAGCAGGGAGGCGCTATCGAGCTGCAGCCGCTGCTGCGCCGGGCTGGGCCGCAGGGCCTGGGCCACGGCG
>CALJTZ010000574.1 GCA_937975655.1 uncultured Synechococcus sp.
CACTCAGAGCCGTTGGTTCATTCTCCCGCAGGCGGTGGGCTTTTTCAGCAGCCTCTTAAGGCCACCCCGCAACCCCGACCAGGCGGGAGTGGGTGGAGGGGTGGCTTCTCCACCTCGTGGCATGGTCTGGAGTCGGCGGCTGAAAGGGGGCCATCAGGCCCCCCTTGGGGCCTCAGACCACCGAGACGGTGCAGCCCTTGGTGCCTTGCATCGCCTTGGCGATCGAGAAGGCCTTTTCAGCCGGCACAAAGCGCATCTTTTTGACGGGCTTGCCGCGACGGCCAAAGAACTGCTGCTCAAAGGGATAGGCACCGCCTTTGATGCCTTCTGGATAGAAGTGCACCACCACGCGGCGGATTTCGCAGCAGGGGAACGAGATGACGGCCATGGGACTGGCGCGAGGGACCTCACCGTTTCGCCCGACGTGCGATGGGGAAGGCAAGGGCGGCGGTACGCCGCTTGCGTAGCCCTTGCCAAGCCAAGCCGATCGGGCACGGTGCTGGGGCCCCTCGATCCAGCCCATCCGGCAACTCGGTCCTGCCACTGAAACCCTGCTCTGGTGACGGTGACGGTGAGCATCAGCGTGCGTGCGCAGCAATGGCGGATGTAGCTGAGTACCTCAGGCGTCTCCATCCACCCTGTACCGCCTCTCCTTGCGGTGTGGGGGATCGAGGGGGTGAACTCTGGGCCAACGCCTCTGCAGCGATGCCAACGCCGCATAGACGGCCTCGTTCAGCTCCTCAGCAACTTGGCGGCGTTTCTGATCGAACAGGCCTTGAAGCTGCCGCCAACCGCTGCCATGAAAAAAGCGGGGTGACGAATCCCGCCCTGCAGTGCTCCGTGCTGATGGGATGCTGCATCAAATTGCCGAGGCGGGAGGCCTCCTGCAAGTGGCCTGCACTACCTCGCGCCTCAGAACGTGGCCATTCCCGGCCGGCGGAACAGGCCATTGAGGTAGTGCCGCACCACCGCCTGCTCTTTGCATCCTTGCTGAAACAGAAAACCGGCCACGGCGGATTGCATCAGGCGGTACTGGTCCCAGTCGGGGTGTGTGCCAATGAAACTCGACATCGCCTCGAAAAGATCCTCCGGGAACTGGTTTTCCACACTCACGTGGGTCGCCATGCCATCCGGAATTCCTGCCATTCAGCTGCACTCACTTCGACCCCTCCATCAGGCCACAGGCCACCCCTATACGTCAAAAGCCAATCCCAGTGTGAGATGCGGCAGCTTTGCATTGAGATTGCGAGTTCCAGAAAGCGGTCTGGGCGCTGCGGCGTCGATCGACAGGCCTCGACCTATCGCCAGCCTTGGTGTGTCAAGGGGAGAAACGATTTCCCAGGCCGGGTGCGCCTGCCGTTGCGGCGACGTGAGTCTTGACCCTGGATGCTGTGGAGAACCTGTGCAAAAGATCCCATGACCTGTTGGGCGATTCGCTCTTCACAGGTGCTGATCGATGGGCTCTGGAGCCCCAGCATTCGCGATCAGTCACCCTTTTGCCGCGTCAAGCCCGTTGACGAATGGGGCCATCGCGGTCTGAGCGGAACACAACCTGGACCCCAGGCAGCAAGCGCTCCAGGCTGGCCAGAAGCTGCTCAAGGACCACCTTGGTTTGCACGGCACCGCCGCCCATCCCCTCGCGGCTGGAGATCAGCACGCCCAGCTGCCCGCTGTGCTGCAGCTCCAGCAGGAGTTTCACCTGCAAGCCCGTTGGCGCCACATGCACCGTCAGTGACGCGTTGCGCCCATCGAGCCAGTCCGCCGCGCCTTGCCACTCCTGTGCCAGCTGGTTGACTGCCGCGCTCCAATCACTGGGATTGCTGGCAGGGGCGAGAAGGGCTTCAAAGCGGGCCATGACTGTGGCAAGTTCCAATCATTGTCGAGGGAATAAGCACTGAGCTGCGCACTATTGACGGCCTCCGCCATCTAGGGCCTCCTGAATAAGGCCAGACCAGTTGCGCTGCAGTGGATCTGGGCGGTTT
>CALJTZ010000575.1 GCA_937975655.1 uncultured Synechococcus sp.
GGATCTTCTGGCTTAATTATGAGATTCTTAGGGGAGCTTTCAAAGCACTATAATAGAATTGTTACACCAAATCCAAGTTTCGAACTATGGCTGTTATTGCATTTCAGGGAAAGTCCGGGCATGCAACATCGAGACAAGGTTAAGGAGATACTTTCCAAGGAGGTATCCGGCTATGACAAGAAAGTTGACTTCCGTTTTTACGCAGATCGCTTAAGTGAAGCAGGGGCACGCGCTAAGCGCATTCACGACGCGGCACTTAGGGATGGCGAAAAAGAATTTAGCAATCCCTATACATCAATGTTTTATCTAGTGGGGTCTATGCTTAGAGAAATTAAGGAGAAAGAGCCCTTTGGAAATTGGGTCTGGCTACAGCAGGTTTTGGCTGAATGAGCACTCTCTCGCCTGTTTCTGCCGCCCTTGAAGCTGAGCTGCGCAAGCAGGTGCAGCAGAACGGCATCGTGATCTGGCTGGACCGTGATAGCCATTACAGCCAGCTGGTGGATGAGCTCCAGGACCTGCGTGCTGATGGCGAACTGCCATATGCGGTGCAAGGCTTCCGCGGCAGCCACCTGGCCCTGATGCTGGACCTGGATGCTGTCGCAGCAGGTTCTGACCCTCCGAGGCTGCTGATTCACCTTCCCGGCTTCACAGAAGACACGGTGAAGGAGACCCCCTTACTGGGGCTGTATCGCAGCGGTGTCCGCTACCGCAAAGCGCTCGACACCCTGATCCGCGAGGCAGCAGCAGGGCAGGTGGCTGGGGAGAAGGTTGAAGAGTTCCTGGCCTCTGAGCCTGAAACCCTGGCCATGGCCGATGCCTGGCTGCAGGCCCAGCTGCAGGCTGATGGCGGCGGCCTCTACGAACAGATCCGCTCCGCCCACGTGGTGGATGTGGTGGAGCAGCTGCTCAGCAACGGCCCCCTCTGCCGGCAGATCAATTCAGCCGATGCCCGCGATCAGTTCTTGCGGGCCATGGAGGCTTCGTTAGCGTTGCCGCGGAACTGGCAACGCACGGGGACCCTGCCCAACCCTGAGGCCGACGCCACGGACGATCTGGGCGCGGCGATCAGCAATGCCGTGATGTCGGCGCTCGCTCAGGTCGACTTTGAGCCTGCCCATTGGGAGGCGGGCCGGCCGGCCAGCAAGCAACAGCTCGACGACTTGGCCTTCATCATTTCCAGCTGGGCCTTGGTGGTCGAGTACGTCCATGACCTCAAGCGCGCTCCGCACGGGGCTGCAACTGAGGCCGCCAAGGCGATCCCTAGCCGGCTGGTCACCAGCTGCCGCGAGCTGGCCAGTCACCTGCGCCTGCGCCACACCGCCTTCTATCAGCGCACCGCTGATGAAACCGAACTCCTGCTCACGGAAGAACGGCAGCAGGCCAAGGCGGAGGACCTGGGCCGGATCGACACCTTCCGCTTTGAGGAGAGCACGGTTCTCGATGCCGCTCTCGACGCCCTCCATCGCCAGGAGTTCAGTAGCGCGTCCCAATGGGCGGCCCAGCGCTTGAGCAGCGATGGCAAGCAGCAAAGCGACTCCTTCTGGCTGCAGCAGGATCCTGCCCGCCACGAGACCTGGCAGTTGATCGCCGCTGCCGCCCGGCTCGGGGAGGCGATCACCAAAGCCGGCGATCTACAGCGCAACACGCCTTCTCTTGAAAAGGCCGTGGCGGCTTACGTGGAGCGAGGTGCTGCTGTTGACCAGGCCCACCGTTTGCTGGAGCAGCGGCGCCTGACCGCCCTCACGCCCCAGATCCCGGCCTTTGAGCGGCTGCTGGTGGAACTTGACGGCCTGCGCCAGCTTTGGCGTGAGTGGGCCGACCGCTGGGCGATCGCCTTCAACGCCATCTGCAAGGAGCACGGCTTCTTGCCGGATCCATCGCTGCAACAGCGCCAGCTGTTCCACGACGAAGTGGAACCCTTGATCCGCGACTCGCAGCGCTGCGCCGTGTTTCTGGTGGATGCCCTCCGCTACGAGATGGCG
>CALJTZ010000576.1 GCA_937975655.1 uncultured Synechococcus sp.
AGATCTACACAGGCGAAGACACTCTTTCCCTACACGACGCTCTTCCGATCTATCGTGCTGATTCTTGATGAATCCAGGGGTGGCGATCAAATCGCTGTTGTGAATGCTGTTCCCTCCATTGCCGCCCTACGGGGCCGCGCGGTGGCTGTCACGCTTTCCACCCTGGGACCCTACGTGCTCAGTCGAGCCTTGGAGCAGCATCAGTTGCGTCTCACCGATGTGTCCCTGCGCAACATGCCGTTGGCTCAGATGCCCTCCGCCCTGCGCAAAGGTGAAGTGCAGGCGGCGGTATTCTTTCCCCCTTTTAGCAACTACGCAGCCCGCGATGGTGCGTCGCGGCCTCTGTTTGATAGCCGGGCGATTCCGGGTGAGGTGTTTGACGTTCTGGCCGTGGACCCCGGGTACCTGCAGCGCCATGGCAACACCATCACGGCGTTGATTCAGGCCTGGGGTGAGGCCCAACGGCAGGCCCGCCGCTCCCCAGAACGTGCCCTTGCGCTGATGGCTGGCCGCGAGCAGCTAAGTCCAGGGGAATTTCGCGAGGCTGAGCAGGGCCTGTTGTATTTCCACCTGCCCCAGCAGGTGTCCATGTTGCAGCCCGCTGGCGTGTTGGCCCGCAACCTGGCCCGTGTGAGAGCCGTGCAGCAGCTGCTCAAGCTCACGACACCAGGTGCGCCTTTGCCGCAGGTCACCCCCCGCTTTGTGGAGGCAGCCCAATGAGCAGGCCCACCTGGCCATGGCGTTGCACCACATATCTGGCCCCTGTTGTTGCGTTGGCCGTTGGCTTGGGGGGCTGCCAGGGGCTATGGGAGCGAGCCACCCTGCGCCTGGCGATCCTCGATTGGCCCGGTTACGAGTTCTTCTATCTCGCCCGCAGGCGTGGTCTGGATCGCCAGCTGGGCTATGAGTTGCGCCTGAACCAATTCAGTTCGCTCCAGGATCAGCGTCAGGCCTATGTGCGCGGTGATGTGGAGGCCATTGCCACCACACTCCCCGAGGCCATGGCCATCTGCCGGGATGCGCCCCCCCGTTGCCCCGCCATCGTGCTGGTGCTGGATCAGTCCAACGGAGCTGATCAGCTGATCGCCTCCTCCAGTGTCAGCAACCTGGCCTCTCTGCGGGGGCGGCGGGTTGGCCTGGAGCGCAGTGTGCTCGGCGAGTTTGTCCTCCTGCGTGCCCTGCAGAGCGCCGGCATCGACCTGACTGCCGTACAGCTGCGCTATGCCGGCCCCCAGGCTCTGGTGGCGCAGCTCAAGGCCGGGGGGCTCGATGCGATCGTCACCTACAGCCCCCACGGTGATGCTCTGCTCGACGATCCAGGCTGGAGGCTGCTGTTCAGCTCGCGCAACATCCCTGGAGAGGTGGTGGATGTGCTGGCGGTGAGCCCCGAGCTGGTAGCCAGCAATACCGAGGATGTGCCAGAAATGTTGGTGGCCGCATTATTGCTGGCATTCACTCCCACAGCACTGGGAAGTTGCAGCTGAGCCTGTGCCAGTTCGGTTGCTGTGGCGTTGAGTTGAATTGTCCGTCCAGCAGTCAGGAGGGTGGCACTCTCGCGATCGAGGACAGCCCAGCGGTCCCCCACCAACGTGATCTGGAGTTTTCCCTTATTGAGCTCGGCATCCAATGCCTTGGATTCGGGTGTGACCGAGGTCAGGGTGTTGATGCTGGAGAGAGTGCCA
>CALJTZ010000577.1 GCA_937975655.1 uncultured Synechococcus sp.
CCGGGGCTAGCATGGCCCGTTCGCGCGCGCTCAGCGCCAGTTCGGAGCGCCACTGTGCCAGCAGCAGCTCGCAGCGATGGGCTGCCGAGGGCGCGGCGGCGGTCATGGCGGCAGCGGGGTCACCAGCACTCATTTAATCGGCTGTGCCATCGTCGCGCTCAGCCCCTGCGCCGGAACCCATGCTGATCGGTCCCGAGATCTATGCCGCGCGCCGTGCTCGTTTCCTGGAGGCCCTCGGTGGCGCAGCGGCAGTAATTCCGGCGGCGCCCCTGGCGACCCACCACGCCGATTGCGAATGGCCCTTTCGCCAGAACAGTGATTTCTGGTATCTCACCGGCTTCGATGAGCCCGATGCCGTGGCCCTGTTCCTGCCCCACCGGCCGGAGGGCGAACGCTTTGTGCTGTTCGTGCAGCCCAAGGAGCCCAGTGCCGAGGTGTGGACCGGTTTCCGCTGGGGCTGTGAGGGGGCGGTGACCCAGTTCGGCGCCGACCTGGCCCATCCCCGCACCGAGCTGCCCCAGCTCCTGGCCGACTACCTCAAGGGCGCTGAGGGCATTGCCTTCCGGGTGGGCCGTCACCCCGAGGTGGAGCCCCTGGTGCTGCAGGCCTGGGCGGCGCAGCTGGATCGCGCCCCCCGCAGTGGTGTGGCGGCCCTGGGGCTCGTGGCGCCCTGTCCGCTGCTGCATGCGTTGCGCCTGCGCAAGGCGCCCGAGGAGCTGGTGCGCATGCGCGAAGCGGCGCGGATCTCGGCGGAGGCCCATGAGCTGGCCCGCCAGGTGGCGCGGCCAGGGCTGAACGAGCGCCAGGTGCAGGCCGTGATCGAGCAGCACTTCCTGGAGCAGGGGGCCCGGGGACCCGCCTATGGCTCGATCGTGGCGGGTGGGGATAACGCCTGCGTGTTGCACTACACCGCCAACAGCGCCGTGCTGAACGATGGCGACCTGCTGCTGATCGACGCCGGCGGCGACACCACCCGCAACCTGCTCTCAGGCGGGCTGCTGGCGCTGATGCAGCAGATTGCCGACCGCTTTGCGCCCCCCTTCAGCCCGCGCTTGCGCGCCGAAATTGGCGGCTTGGTCGATCAGGCCGATGTGTTGCGGCTGGCGCTGACCCGCCACTACGCCTTTCACCTGCACACGCCCGAGGCGCGCAGCCTGCCAATCCACGCCCCCGACCGCCGCTATTTTCAGGCAGTGCAGCGGCATTTGCGGCTGTGGCCCGCCGCCATGACCCGGCTGCGCACCGCCCTGCGGCAACGCCCGCTGCCCTTGCTGCCGCCCGCCCCGCCACCCTATGGCCCAGAGGCGCAAAGCCTCGCCCTGCAATCGCGGCTGTGGGACAGGCTGCATGCCCATCTTAGCCCAACGCCGCCAAATCTATACCACACC
>CALJTZ010000578.1 GCA_937975655.1 uncultured Synechococcus sp.
CCCACCAGGCCAAAACTACCGATGAGGGCGGGGCCGAGCCGCCAGGGGGGTGCCGCCAGATGCAGGGCCACCGCGCTCCATAGCGCCATGAAACAGCCAAACAGCAGGGCCTGGCTCAGGCAGGCGCGCCGCAGCCGCGCATGGCGCCGCCACAGAGCCAACGTTGAGGCTTGCAGCTGCCAGTAGCCCCGGCGATCGGTGGGGGGCAACAACGGCAGACGGCTGCTGAACAACACCGCCACCCCCAGCATCAACACTGCCGACACCACATAGATCGAGCGCCAACCCCACAGCTGAGCCAGCAGGCCGCTGACACTCCGCGACAGCAGGATGCCGCTGAACTGGCCGCTGAGCACGATCCCGAGCATCCGGCCGCGACTGGCTTCCGGGGTGAACGCCGTGAGAAAGGGGGGGAGCAGCGAGGGAATCAACGCCACCAGACCCAGCACAAACCAGCTGCCCACCAGCGCTGGGAATGAGGCGGAGAGCACCACACCCCCGCAGGCCATGGCCATGGCCAGAGCGAGCAAGCTGAGCATGCGCCGACGTTCAGTGCCGTCACCCAGCGGCAACAGCACCAGGAAGCCAAGCGCCATGCCCAGCTGCGTGGCCAACGGCCCCAGGAGCACGGCTCCAGGCTGGAGCCCAAAGGCCTCTTGCACCGCCGGCAGCAGCGACTGGGCATAGAAGGGATTGGCCACGCTCACCCCCACCGCCAGGGCCATCAACCCCAACGGCGGCAGGGCTTGGGGGGAGTGGGAGTCGGATGCCAACTCAACCCACCACGAAGGGGCTCAACCGGAGCTCCTGGGTGATGCCGAGATCGTCCCGCCACTGGGATAGGGGCCGGTGCCAGCCCTCCTCCCAGCGCTGGGCCAGCGCGGGCGCGCACACGCCACCCAGCCGTAGCCCGAAAGCCACGGCATCCGCCAGATCTGGGGTGGTGTCACTGAGGTGTGCACGGGAGAGCAGATCGGCAGCCAAGAGCAACACCGGGCCCGGCTGGCGCAACTGGCGGGCACCGAAACCATTGAGCGCCACCTCTCCGGGCAGCGTGGTGGGGAAGCCAGTGACAAGGTGCCAGAGGTCGTGGCAGGCGCGCGCGCGCAGCTGCAGGTACTGGTCGTCATCGCTGAGGGACTGCAGACCCTCCGGCCGAGGAATCAGATCGAGGCCCTCCTGTTGCAAGAGGGCACCGAAGGACTGACCCAGGCTGCCGGCCGGCATCGCGGCAAGCTCGTCTACCCCAGGCCAGTGGCCCCAGTAACGCTCTTCCACCAGGGCAGCAATGGAGGGTTCCTGGCGTAGCCGTTGCCTGGCCATCGTGGCCAAGGGGCTGGGATAGCTGTGGTTCAGGATCGCCAGGGCGCTGGGCACCCAATCGGGCG
>CALJTZ010000579.1 GCA_937975655.1 uncultured Synechococcus sp.
GTCAACGGCGGGCCTTGGTGGCAGCCTTGCTAGCCATCCGCACCGGTTGTTGGCGGCGGCGGCGATCACGCCACTCGATGGTGGAGAGATAGATCACGCCTCCACTGACAAACACCAGCAGAGAGGCGGCCACGATCGCCAACACGTTGTTGCCGGTGAGGGCGAGGTCGGTCACGGGAGCCGCTACCAGGGGGCTCAGAAGTTCATGGTGCCGTCGCCGTTGCGGCCCCACACCACCATGGCAATCGAGAAGCTGAACAGAGCAGCCAGGGAGGCCCAACCCACGGTGATCAACATGGCGTGAGAAATTCGTGTGGGCGCAGTTTACCCAGCCTGGAGGCCCTGAATGGGCCCAAGCCAGCCCTCGATTCCCTGTTCTGTCGTTGACCGTCATCCAGCCGTGCTGAAGACCCCCGTGCAGTCAGTTCAGAGCACGTCCTCCAACCCCGGTGGGCAGGCCGTGATGGAACGCCAGCGGCTAAAGCAGCCGTACCCCACAGCACGGGTGATCGTGCTGGACGACGACCACAACACTTTCCAGCACGTGGTGGAGGTGCTGGTGCGCTACATCCCCGGCATGCAGCCAGATCAGGCCTGGGAACTCGCCCACCGCATTGATTCCACGGGCTCAGCCGTCGTGTGGAGCGGCCCCCTCGAGCAGGCCGAGCTCTATCACCAACAACTGGGAGCTGAAGGGCTCACCATGGCGCCGTTGGAGCTGGGCTGAAGCGAAACCCTCAATCGTTGCGGGAACGGCAGATCAGTTGGAACAGCGGTCGGGTGCGCAAGCGCTGCTGCTCAGCCTCCAGTACGAAGCTCATGATCCGGCCCGCGCAGACAGCCACGCCACGCAACGACTGATCCCCCTCTTCTTGGAGGCTCACCAGCTGCACAGGCGCACCGAGTTCATGGGCGAGGCGCTGCCCGATCAGGGCGTGGCGCCGATCGGGCGAGGCGGGCGCGGCCATGTCCATTGGGGAGCGGACGATGTGTATAGCAGCGTTCCCTATGGTTGGCCAGCTCATGCCACGGCAAGCCCATGGGCAGGTTGGTGATCACCCACAGCACCTACCTGGAGGGACTGATCCCATTGCTCCGGCGGCTGGTGCGCAGCCCCGAGATCGACACCATCACCCCGGCCGTGATCTCCCGCGTGAGGGGTCGAGCGCCGGCACTGCGGCTGCGGGTGTCCATCCCGATCACCGGAGGCTGGAAGTTGGTGGCACGCCGTGGCAGCAGCGCCCAGGAAGTGTTCGTGGTTACTGCCCTGGATCAAGCCAGCCTGGAAACCTTAATTGCGCAAACCATGCGCAGTTGATGACCATTCGAATGCAGCAGGATTGATGCAGTTCACAAACTCGTTTCCAGCAGAAGAAAGCCTTTAGTCAAGAATTCCGCAAATACGTTCACGGTACACAGCACATGCCGTGAATGACAGTACTGCTCGACAACGCCAACACCTGGGACGGTCAATCCGCGTTTCCACAGTTTGGGGAATCAGGCATCCGGTCAGTTGGTCAGACATTCCTGACACCAGATCAGGAGAACACAGACCTTCGGCGGATCCGCTTCTGGCTAAACGACGACGCGCTTCTGGGCAATCCGGTGGTGTTCAAGCTACGGGTGGTTGCCTGGGATGACGAGCGAGCACAACCCACAGGCCCGGCTCTCTTTGAAAGCAACCCACTCACCACAACCAAGGCCAGCGGTTTTGAGGAGATTGCTGTGGAGACCGGTCGACTTGTCCTGGATCCCAATCGACGCTACGTCGCCGTGCTGGTATCACAGGATGATGGCCTAGATGACGCCGCCGAGCTTGGTCGGAACGACGGGTACAACGGCGGGCAGATTGTCTATTTGCCTGCGGGTGATACAGGACCCTGGAACGCCGGCATAGCCCTTAGCGATCTGGCCTTCAGCATGGACTTCAGGCCCGCCCAATCCGGAGAAACCACACCACCTCCGGGAAATGGGGGATCGTCTGGCGGGGGGGCGACTGGAGAGAACTCTGGTGCTCAGGGCTCTGGCCAGACAACCGTTGTCAATCAGTTCAACCAGGAGGATCGCTTCGTTCTGGGAGGGAATGGACAATCTGATTCAAGCCAAAGCAGCAGCTCCTCCCTGGGCGATGGCACCAGTTCGACAGACCCCTTCGGTGCTAACGAGGGGCTCAGGCTCAGGGGCACCAAGCGCAGAGACCGCCTGGTGGGCAGCGACCTTAACGACCGCATCAGCGGTCGCAAGAACGATGACAAAATCATCGGCCGACTTGGGGCGGATGTGCTCTCAGGAGGGGCAGGCAGAGACCAGTTTGTCTACCGCAATGCGTTGGAGAGTGGCGTCGAGCCGGAGACCCAGGACACAATCATTCGATTCCGAAGTAACGATCGGATCAACCTTCGTAAGATTGACGCCAACAACCTTGAAGCTGGCGATCAGGCATTCACCTGGATCAGGGGACGCAGCTTCGGAGGAGAGGCTGGCCAATTGAGATTTGCCGCCGGACTGCTGGAAGCGGATGTGAACGGCGACACCGTGGCCGACATGGCCATTGCGATCAGGGGGATTGAGCAACTGACAAGGCTGAACGTCCTGCTGTAAAGACCAGGGCTCATAAGGGCCCCAAGACAGAGCTGAACATCACTCAGAGCAGTTCATTGGCGGGGCCATAGTGGCTGGATAACAGCTCCAGTCGAAAGGCAGCATGAGCAACCCCGACCAAACTCACCCTCAGACTGCTCTGAGTCGTTCAGAGCACCCCCTGAATCGAAACACCTAGACATCGCCACCTGCTGACCAGTGGGACGCGACTGAGGCCTACCCGGAGAAGGGCCAGGCACCTCTCATACCAGGAAATACAACAATAGAAACCAATCTATCAAGAAGAGAAGTGTCTCCATGGTTGATCCACTATCAACCCTTAGGTCTTACGTCTGGAATCGAGGGAAGCAGCGGAGTAAATCTGCTGAATGTGACTGAAGCAACATCAACCCATCGCGACAGACAGGACTTCAACACACAAGCAGATGCCCAAGGAACGTGGCCGGGGACACTCCATGAGCCAGCCAGCGCATCAACGGTCTGACACTTCCAGCACGAATCGAACCCTTAGGCAGATCAACAAACAAGAGCTGAAGTTGTTGCTCTCGGGGCAAGGGCACTAGGATCGGGAGATACCAGTCCTGCTACCCGATGGCAATCATCAGCGCAACCGAACGTCAGCCAGGAGCAAGCAAAACTCGATTGTTGCTGCCCGTTGCTTGTCTGGGCGTTCTCCTTGGCTTGATCACCTTGCTGGCAGCCCCCATGCAAGCAGCTGCAGAGTTCAGCTTGCCGCCATTACCCTATGCAACCAAGGCATTGGAGCCCGTCATTGATACGCGCACAATGACGATCCACCATGATCGACACCATGCTGCCTACGTCGCAAACCTCAACGCGCAAATTCCAGGGATCCCAGAGTTGGCTGGTCTTGATCTAACCAGCCTACAAGGAACAATCTCAAAATACCCCACGGCAGTTCGCAACAACGGCGGAGGCCACTACAACCACAGCCTGTTCTGGAGCGTGATGGCGCCAACGGGCCAAGGTGGCAAGCCCTCACCCCGGCTGAGCAAGGCGATCACCAGCAGCTTTGGCACCCAGGAAGCGATGCAACAGGAGTTCAACAAGGCTGCAGCGAACCGTTTCGGCTACGGCTG
>CALJTZ010000580.1 GCA_937975655.1 uncultured Synechococcus sp.
TCGAGATCGAGCCGATGCGAAACAGGGTGTCGGCGTTCGCTTCGAGCCCGGAGGCAACGTCTGCCCGGCCCAACCCGGCGGCCCAGAGGACCTCGTCCCGCGACACCAGGGCGACGCCGACCGCGTTGGTCTTGGTGTCGGCGAGCACCTTGCGCATCTCGGCTTCGAGCTCGGCAAGCTTCGCATCCATATCATTTGAGCGCGCCTTGAATAAGTCGAGCTCTTTGTTATAAGCGTTCGCTGTCGCGACATCCGGCGAGCCTTCATAAGCTGGTCCATACTTCGGACGGTTCGCCTTCGCTTTTGCTGCGGCTGACCTGGCGGCGGTGGCGGCTGCCTTCGCTGCGGCTGGCGCGTGCGAAGCCCTGATCCACTTTGCCGGCCTCAAGGCCGTGGGCGAATCGGTAGCGGAACCACTGCGCTATTGGGATGTGAATGTGACAGGGAGCCGCTGCCTGCTCGAGGCGATGCAGCGCCATGGCTGCCGCACCATCGTGTTCAGCAGCAGCGCCACGCTCTACGGCTACCCCGAAACAGTGCCCATCGCGGAAAGCGCGCCAATCCAGCCCATCAACCCCTACGGCCACACAAAGGCTGCGGTGGAACAGATGCTGGCGGACGTTGCCGCCAGCGAGACGGGCTGGCGCATTGCCAGGCTGCGCTACTTCAACCCCGTAGGCGCCCACCCCAGTGGCCGGATCGGAGAAGACCCCAACGGCACCCCGAACAACCTCTTCCCCTTCGTGTGCCAAGTGGCCATCGGCCGGCGCGAACGCCTGCACGTGTTCGGCAGCGACTGGCCCACCGCCGATGGCACCGGCGTGCGCGACTACATCCACGTGATGGATCTCGCCGAGGGTCATGCTGCGGCGCTGTCCGTGCTGTTGGCCGAGCCCCCCCAGCTGCTGAGCCTCAACCTCGGCAGCGGCCAGGGACATTCCGTGCTGGAGGTGATCCAAGCCTTCGAAGCCGCCAGCGAACGGAGCGTCCCCTACGCCTTGGTGGATCGTCGCCCGGGGGATGCGGCAGCCACCGTGGCCGACCCGAGCCGTGCCAGACAACTGCTGGGCTGGGGAACAACGCGCACCCTCGCCGACATCTGCCGAGACGGCTGGGCGTGGCAATCGGCTAACCCCCAGGGGTATCGGGTGCCCGGATGAGCAGAGCCAGCCTCTAAGCCGTCGGAATCGCCGGCGTTACGGAATCGACTCAGACTGAGGTCCGCGCCAGAGAGAAGCAAGGCCAAGGCCAATCAACAGCTGGTTAGTCATCAAGAAGAGCTGGAAGCTGCTAACCAAACCATTCATTGCCAAATAAAGCAGTAACGGCACACCATAGAAAAACAGGCGCCGCGAAAATGCCCCCTGACCGGCAACATCCATAAACACTTGCCTGGCCAGCAGCACCAGCACAGAACCCAGTGAGAGCAGGCCAAGCAGGCCATTCTCAGCCACAACCTGCGCAAACAGATTGTGGGCATGGGGCAATCCATCAGGCCTGCCGGCTTCGGCCATGGAGGGCAAGGCCTTGGAGCCGCAGTACCTTTGCACCTTCTGGTTATAACCAAGCCCAAACAACAACTTCTCCTCTCCTCGCCGCAAGGGCTGGCGAGTCCAACAGAGCGACGTATCGATGCGCCCACGGTCGGACAACACATTGCCTCCAGGAACTGATGGATTCAGGTACCAGGATCTGGCCACAACGGTGATCATGACAAGCACGCCAGCAAGAAATGCCTGAAGAATCTGACGCCTCCAACGCAGCAGAACCATCCATTCCTGGGGCAGCCATTCCGAGCGGCGCCATACAGCCAGAACAACAGTGATCGCCACTGCCAGAGGCGGTGCCAGGAAGGCAACGCGTGAGCCGTTATGAAGAATGATCGGCACACTCACCAACACCAGAGTGCTGTAGCCCAAGCAACTCCACCAGGAACGGGACAACCCGGCAGCGGCCCAGGCCGACAACTGGAGTAAACCAAGCAAAAAACCCAGACGGTTAATCCCACCCACAGGGAGGGCCAGGCGCACCGATGGATCCTGACCCGATGCCCAGAGTGCCAAGGGCACAATGGCCAGAGCCAGCCAACGCAAGGTGCACCTCCATTGCGCCTCAGTGCGACCCAGCATCGCCACAAAGCCAAGGGCGATCACCAGGGGATCCGACGCGGACGAGGGCTGCAGATCCCGCTCCAGGACAAATTGCCCTGCTTGAGCACCTAGTAACAGCAGAAACACGACGGCCAGCGGATAGCGCTGGACCTGCAGCAGCAGCCGCCAGATCAACCAAACCAACACGGTCAGGTAGGCGGCGTACCTGGCATCCAGGCAGAGCAAGGCCACCGCAACCGGCCAGGCAGCATCAGCCACGCGATCGCACCAAGCCAGCCCTGGAGTCGCACGATCAACGATCAGACGCATTGAGCCTCGACAGCGTGTTCATGCCCTCAATCCAGACGACCAGGCTGGCCCAAGTTTCCACCCTTGGCGATCCCAGGGGAACCTCAGCGCAACGCCTGCTGACCTGGACACTGCAGCCGCAGCCACTCCAGCAGGACTGCAGCCCGCAGCCACAGCACCAGGGTCAGCAGCTGAAGACGCCGCCCATGGGAGAGCTGGCCTACGCGGAGCACCCGCCAACTCTCAGAGACCACCGGCCGCAGAGACAGCAACAGAACCCTCAGCCTGGCGGCAACTGACGCACCGGCCAGGGACAGGCGCCCTCCCACGATGCGGCGCTGCTTGGCCAGCAAACCTGGCCAATCACGCGCCGGATGGCGCACCGTTGCCGCTGCAGAATAGATGAGCCTTAGTCCGTGGGCCGTGGCCCGCTCACAGAAGTCGCGATCCCCGCCGGAACGCGTATCACTGTGAAAGCCGCCCAAGGCCTGAAAACCAGCCTGCGACACCCACAGATTGGCCGTCACGCCATAGCCCGCCCGCCGCACCGTGCGGGCCTGGTCGAAGCCGAGGATCTGATCCAGCTGCTCAGGCACGCTGGGCAGCTGCGGGAATCGGGCCTCCAGGGCGATGCACCCAGCCACCAACAGGGTGTGCCCAGACCCCAGGGCCAAAGCGCGGACCCCCTGCTCGATCCAATCAGGCGCGGGGATGCAGTCGGAATCGGTGAAGGCCAACACCTGCACGGACCAATCCAACGCCGCGCGATTACGGGCCCCATAGGAGCCAGGCTGGAGCTGCCTGATCACCTCCACAGGCAGCGGGAACTGGGGATTGGCGGGCCAGTCGTCTGAGCCGTTATCCACCACCCGAACCCGCCACCGTTCTGCGGGATAGGTCTGCTGAGCCAGCGCCTGCAGACAGAGTTGGAGGCGCTGCCAGTCGTTGTAGACGGGGATCACGACGCCAACAGTGGGCCAGACGGGATGGTTCATCGCCCCCCTGCCTCCCCCAGGTTCAGGCGCTCCGCTCGGAGCTGCCGCAAGCGCGCACCGATCGCCGGCCCCGCCGGCACACCAGCTTCTATCAGATCAGAGGCACTGAGACCAGACCCCACATGCCGCCAGCGGAACCACCAACGCAGCAGAACTTTGCGCGGCTGATCGCCGCAGCAGAGAGCCAGCGGCACCACGTGCGTGGGATCGAGCTGGGCCTCCAGCCGCTGGGTCCACTCAGCCGGGGAGAGGTCGCGGCCTTGGGTGCTCTCCTGCTCGGCCAAGTGCTGACGCAGCTGCACGAGTCCTTTCAGCCAGCGCTGCTGCCGGTGGGGTAGCTGCAATCGGGCCGCCACGGCCAGGGGGTCGCCTGCAAGGCCTAACAACACTGGCAACAGGGGTAAACCCTGGCGATTGGCGCGGCGCAAGCAACGCTGCCAGGCACCACTGCCCTGCAGTTGGGGGTCAAGCAACTTCAGCCCCTCCCAGGCTTGGAGATGTCGCAGCGCCGCTTCCCATGGCTCCCGTTCGAGCAGCAACTCCAATTCCATCCGCAAACGCGTGCCGAGAGCAGGTGGTGCCTGCTCAGGCGCATCGCCGGGACGCCAACTCCAAGGCCAATGGCTCAGCACGCCCTTGGCCTGCTGCACAGCTGCCGGGTCCAGGACAAAACCAAGTCGCGCGGCATAACGCGCCGCGCGAACCAACCGGGTGGGGTCATCGTGCAGGCTGTCGGCATGCAGCAGGCGCAGACGCCGTTGGGCCAGATCCCGCTGGCCACCGTGGGGATCCAGGAGCTCCACACCGCAACCATCGGTACTGAGCAACAAGGCAATGGCATTGACGCTGAAATCGCGCCGGGCCAGATCGTCATCGAGTCGGCCGAGGCTCACCACTGGATTCTCGGCAGGCTGGGGATACGCCTCCCGGCGCGCCGAGGCCACATCCAACAGCCAGGCTCCTGACTCCGGCATCAGCAACTCCACTTCCACGGTGCCAAAGCGACCGTGCTCCCGACAGGAACGCAGCGCACCAGGCGGCAGCTGCTGAGCCAGGCGAGCCACCAGCTCAGCCGCGCGGCCCTCCACCACCAGATCGAGATCGGGCACGCCGCGCCATGGATCGTTGTGAACCCGGTGCAGCAGCAGATCCCGGACAGCTCCACCAACCAAGGCCAGTCGACGACCATCCGCGGCTTTTGCCAGGGCACGCAACAGGGCAGCCGGAACACCAGGGATCTGCATGACCGCCAAAGCTCACAGCGGCTCAATCGGCGCCAGGCGCGGATCGAGGATCTTGGGCCCCATGCCCTCAAATTTCACCGCGAGCGAGATCTTCTCGCCGCTGCCGAACAGGTGGGTCACCTGACCCTCGCCAAAGGCAGCGTGCTGGAGGCGATCACCCACGGCCCAGGCCTTGGCGGCACCCCGGCGGCGCACCGCATTGGCCGGTCCCGCCGCCGCGCCACCCGCCTGCACCCGGCGGCTGTCGTCGCGGTCGACGCGAGTAAGCCGATCCAGGCGTTGCTCCCTGCGGATGGCGGCACCACCGCTGCGGGGGATATCGCCCTGCACCAGCTCCTCAGGCAGCTCTGAGAGGAACACCGACGGCACCGCCGGCTCACGCATGCCCCCCCACAGGCGCCGCTCACTGGCATGGGAGAGGAACAGGCGCTCCTTGGCCCGGGTGATGCCCACGTAGCAGAGGCGCCGCTCCTCCTCCATGGCGGCGGGATCCTCCAGGGAGCGATAGCTGGGGAACAGGCCCTGCTCCATCCCCACCAGAAACACCACCGGAAACTCCAGGCCCTTGCTGGCGTGCAGGGTCATCAAGGTCACGCGGTCCTGTTCGGTGTCCTTGCTGTCGGCATCGCTGGCCAGAGCCGCGGAGGCCAGGAAATCCTCCAGCGATCCCTCCTCGTTCTCCTCCTGGTATTGGAGGGCGGCGTTCACCAGCTCGTTGAGGTTGCGGCGGCGATCTTCCGCCTCATCGGTACCATCGGCGATCAGCTCGGCCACATAGCCGCTCTGCTCCATCACCCGCTGCACCAGCTCCGAGGGCGCTGCCTCCTGGGATCGCCCCTGCAGATCGTTGATGAGCTCGCAGAACTGCAACAGGCCCTTGGCGGAGCGGCCCCCCAGGGAGCGCACGGCCTCGGGATCGCTCACCACCTCCCAGAGGGGAATGCCCAGCTGGTTGGCGGCATCGGTGAGCCGCTCGATCGTGGTTTTGCCGATGCCGCGCTTGGGGTAATTGATCACGCGTTTGAAAGCTTCTTCGTCGTGAGGGTTGGCTGCTAAACGAAAATATGCCAACAGGTCTTTGATTTCTTTGCGTTGGTAGAAAGACAAGCCCCCATAAATTTTGTAAGGCATATTGAGTTTGCGCAGTGCTTCCTCAAAGGCCCTTGATTGTTTATTGGTGCGGTAAAGTATGGCAAAGTCCTGGAAACGACCACCTTCGGCTGTTTTCTTTTCAAAGATGGCTTGGGCAATGCTGCGTCCTTCTTCGTTGTCAGTTAAGGAGCGCAAGACCTTGATTTTTCCGCCTTCTTGGTTGTCGGTCCAGACCGTTTTGAAAATTTGATCTTTATTTTTCTTGATGACGCTATTGGCCGCTTCTACAATGGTTTTCGTGCTGCGGTAGTTTTGCTCGAGTTTGTAGAGTGCAAAATCGGGGTAGTCTTTGCGGAAATTTAGGATGTTTTCAATGTTGGCGCCCCGAAAAGAGTAGATGCTTTGCGCGTCATCGCCTACAACACAAATATTTTGATAAGCTGCAGCTAATTTTTTTACGATGAGGTATTGGGCATAGTTGGTATCCTGGTACTCGTCGACTAAGATGTACTGGAACTTTTGTTGGTAGTAATGCAAGACATCGGGGAAGTCTCGGAGCAAAACATTGGTAAAATACAAGAGGTCATCGAAGTCCATGGCGCCTGCTTTTTGACAGCGGTTGGCATAGGCCTGAAAGACTCGCCCAAGTTCGGGTCTGCGAGATTGTTTGTCTTCGAGCTGAATTTCCGGATTGGCCATGTAGGCCTCTGGTGAAATCAGGTTGTTTTTTGCAGCGGAAATGCGGCCAAAAACCATGAGATCGG
>CALJTZ010000581.1 GCA_937975655.1 uncultured Synechococcus sp.
CGCACGGCCTGACTGGCCTGGCACAGACACCCCTCGAAATCGCTGGTGATCGCCACCTCCAGTTCACCGAGACCCAGCTCCAGGCCCAGATCCGCGCCCTCTTTGCCCGGCGTGGTGTCGATGGCGCCGATCAGGCGACAGTCGCCTGCGGCGGCCACGGCCTTCACCACCTCGGCACCCATCCGTCCCAGGGCGCCAGCCACCACCACAGCAATGGGGGCTGAGCTGGGAGCTGAAGCGGTGGTCATGGGGCGGCACGCAGAGCAGCTGAGCCTATGGGCCAGCCCAGGCGATCCCCTGTAAATCCTTGCCGTTTCCCCTCGCACAGGCGCCCGGGGCTTCGTAGGCTCCTTCACATTGCTCAATCAGCGCGCATGTTCACGCAGGTCCGCTCTTCCTCCCGCCGCGTCAGCCCCGCGGAGGTGAACGGACGGGCCGTGATGAAGGCCGTGTATGTGGTGCTGGAGCCCCAGTACCAGAACGCCCTCACCCAGGCCGCCACCTCCCTCAACGACCAGAACGGTCCCCTGGCGGTGGACCTCAGCGGCTATCTGATCGAGGAGCTGCGGGACCCCCAGAACTACGCCGACTTCTGCGCCGATGTGGCCGAAGCCGATGTGTTCATCGCCTCGCTGATCTTCATCGAGGACCTGGCCCAGAAGGTGGTGGACGCCGTGGCCCCGCACCGCGACCGGCTCAAGGCCGCTGTGGTGTTTCCCTCCATGCCGGAGGTGATGCGCCTCAACAAGCTGGGCACCTTCTCCATGGCCCAGTTGGGCCAGAGCAAGAGCGCCATCGCCGGCTTCATGAAAAAGCGGAAGGAGGCCGGCGGCGCTGGCTTCCAGGACGCCATGCTCAAGCTGCTCAACACCCTGCCGACGGTGTTGAAGTATCTGCCGGTGGAGAAGGCCCAGGACGCCCGCTCCTTCATGGTGTCGTTCCAGTACTGGCTGGGCGGCACCCCGGACAACCTGCGGAACTTCCTGCTGATGCTGGCGGATAAGTACGTGTTCCCCAGGGGAGACAGCGACCGCCCCGAGCTGCAGGTGGCCGACCCCGAAGTGTTCCCCGATCTGGGCATCTGGCACCCCCTGGCCCCAGGGATGTTCGAGGACCTCAAGGAATACCTCAACTGGACCGCCAGCCGCAGCGACCTCTCTGAGGCTGCCCGCCAGGGCCCGGTGATCGGCCTGGTACTGCAGCGCAGCCACATCGTGACCGGCGATGAAGCCCACTACGTGGCGGTGATTCAGGAACTCGAATACCGCGGCGCCACCGTGATTCCGGTGTTCTGCGGCGGACTGGATTTCACCAAGCCGGTGAATGCCTTCTTCTACGACCCGATCAATCCCGATGTCCCGCTGGTGGATGGAGTGGTGTCGCTCACCGGCTTCGCCCTGGTGGGCGGCCCGGCCCGCCAGGACCACCCCAAGGCCATTGAGGTGCTGAAAAAGCTCAATCGTCCCTACATGGTAGCCCTCCCCCTGGTGTTCCAGACCACCCAGGAGTGGGAAGAAAGCGATCTGGGCCTGCACCCCGTGCAGGTGGCCCTGCAGATCGCCATCCCGGAACTGGATGGCGCCATTGAGCCAATCGTGCTGAGTGGCCGGGACGATGCCACCGGCAAGGCCCACACCCTGCAGGACCGGGTGGATGCCATCGCCGAACGGGCCATCCGCTGGGCCTCCCTGCGGGTGAAGCCCCGAACCGACAAGAAGCTGGCGATCACGGTGTTCAGCTTCCCGCCCGACAAGGGCAACGTGGGTACCGCTGCCTACCTCGATGTATTCGGCTCGATCTACCGGGTGCTCGAGGAGATGAAGGCCAAGGGCTATGACGTGCGCGATCTGCCTCGCGATTCCAAGGCCCTGATGGAGGCGGTGATCAACGATCCCGAAGCCCTCCAGGGTGCCCCGGAGCTGTCGATCGCCCACCGCATGAGCGTGGAGGAATACGAGCGGCTCACGCCCTATTCCGAGCGCCTCGAGGAGAACTGGGGCAAGCCCCCCGGCAACCTCAATAGCGACGGCACCAACCTGCTGATCTACGGCCGCCACTTCGGCAACGTGTTCGTTGGCGTCCAGCCCACCTTCGGCTACGAGGGTGACCCCATGCGCCTGCTCTATTCCCGCAGCGCCAGCCCCCACCACGGCTTTGCGGCCTACTACACCTATCTGGAGAAGGTGTGGCAGGCCGATGCCGTGCTGCACTTCGGCACCCACGGCTCGCTGGAGTTCATGCCCGGCAAGCAGATGGGCATGAGCGAAACCTGCTATCCCGATTCCCTGATCGGCGCCCTGCCTAATCTCTACTACTACGCCGCCAATAACCCCAGCGAAGCCACCATCGCCAAGCGGCGTGGCTACGCCTCCACCATCAGCTACCTCACCCCACCGGCCGAGAACGCCGGGTTGTATCGCGGCCTCAAAGAGCTGGGCGAACTGGTGGGCTCCTACCAGCAGCTGCGTGAGGGCTCCAGAGGCGTGCAGATCGTGAACGCGATCGTGGAAACGGCGCGCCAGTGCAACCTCGATAAGGACGTGGTGCTGCCGGAGGTTGATGCCTCCGAGATCGACCTTGATGCCCGTGACGGCGTGGTGGGTGCGGTGTACCGCCAGCTGATGGAGATCGAAAGCCGGCTGCTGCCCTGCGGTTTGCACACCATCGGCAAACCTCCCACCGCCGAGGAGGCGATCGCCACCCTGGTGAACATCGCCGCCCTGGAGCGCGATGAGGATGGCCTGCGCTCGCTGCCAGCGCTACTGGCCGAGAGCCGCGGACGCACGATTGCCGACGTGTACAAGGGCAACGACGACGGCGTGCTCGCCGACGTGGAGCTCAACCGCACCATCACCGAGGTGTGCCGCGCCGCCGTGGGCTCCATGGTGAAGGCCGTCACCGGGGCCGATGGCCGCGTAACCCTGCGGGACAACTTCGGCTGGTTCTTCAACCTGCTGGAGCGCTTCGGCTTCAAACTTCCCAGCCCCTGGCTGAGCGCTTGCCGCTCGGCAGGGTTCGGTGAGGTGGACCAGGCCGAGCTCGACAAACTGTTCGGCTACCTGCGCTTCTGCCTGGAGCAGATCTGCGCCGACATGGAGATGGAGAGCCTGCTCAAGGCCCTCGATGGCGAATACGTGCTGCCCGGCCCCGGCGGCGACCCGATCCGCAATCCCGGCGTGCTGCCCAGCGGCAAGAACATCCACGCCCTGGATCCCCAGTCCATCCCCACCCGCGCCGCGATTGCGGCGGCCAAGGTGGTGGTGGACCGGCTGATTGAGCGCCAAAAGGCCGAACAGGGCGCCTGGCCTGAAACCATTGCCTGCGTGCTCTGGGGCACCGACAACATCAAGACCTACGGCGAATCCCTGGCCCAGATCCTCTGGTTCATTGGCGTGCGGCCCGTGGCCGACTCCCTGGGCCGGGTGAACAAGCTCGAACTGATCCCCCTCGAAGAGCTGGGCCGCCCCCGCATCGATGTGGTGGTGAACTGCAGCGGCGTGTTCCGCGATCTGTTCATCAACCAGATGGGTCTGATCGACCAGGGCGTGAAGATGGCCGCCGAGGCGGACGAGCCCCTGGAGATGAACTTCGTGCGTCGTCACGCCCAGGAACAGGCGGAGGCCCAGGGCGTGTCCTTGCGGGATGCCGCCACCCGGGTGTTCTCGAACGCCAGCGGCAGCTACAGCTCCAACGTGAACCTGGCGGTGGAGAACAGCACCTGGGAGGAGGAGAACGAGCTGCAGGAGATGTACCTCTCCCGCAAAACCTTCGCCTTCAACGCCGACAACCCTGGTGAGATGAACCAGAACCGCGAAGTGTTCGAATCGGCGATGAAAACCGCCGATGTGACCTTCCAGAACCTGGATTCAGCGGAGATTTCGCTCACCGATGTGAGCCACTATTTCGATTCCGACCCCACCAAACTGATCCAGGGCCTGCGGGATGACGGCAAGGCCCCGTCCAGCTACATCGCCGACACCACAACCGCCAATGCCCAGGTGCGCTCCTTGAGCGAGACCATCCGCCTGGACTCACGCACCAAGCTGCTCAACCCCAAGTGGTATGAGGGCATGCTCAACTCCGGCTACGAGGGCGTTCGGGAAGTGGCCAAGCGTCTCAACTTCACCCTCGGTTGGAGTGCCACCAGCGGTGCCGTGGACAACTTCGTTTACGAAGAGGCCAACGACACCTTCATCAACGACCCAGAGATGCGCCAGCGGCTGATGGATCTCAATCCCCACAGCTTCCGCCGCATCGTGGGCACCCTGTTGGAGGTGAATGGTCGCGGTTACTGGGAAACCTCCGACGAGAACATCCAGCAACTGCAGGAGATCTACCAGGAGATCGAGGACCGGATCGAGGGCGTCACCACCTAGGTCCGGCGCCAGAGGGCGTCAGCCATCCGTGAGGTGTCCACCATCGGCTTGCCGTCGTGGACCCGCACCACATCAGCCCCTCCTGCCACGCACTTGGCTACCACAGCCGCTGTGCCCCAGATGCGTGCCTTGGCCTTGGGCTGCTCAAGCACCGCGCCGATGAAGCGCTTGCGAGAGGGCCCCACCAGCAGCGGAACCCCTTCAGCCCCCAACTGCGGCAAGCCATCTAGGAGCTCCAGGTTCTGCTCGGTGGTCTTGGCGAAGCCGAGGCCGGGATCCCAGATCAGTTGCCTAGAGCTCACACCGGCCGCTAGAGCCCGGTCGGTAGCGGCGAGCAGCGCCTCGCGCACCCCCTCCACCACCCCAGCGTGGCCGTAGTCCGTGAGGCCATCCATGCTGGAACTGTCGCCGCGGGAGTGCATCAGCACGTAGGGGCAAGCCGCAGCCGCCACGAGGGCGAGCATGGCGGGATCCCGCTGGCCAGCACTCACATCGTTGATCCAGTCGGCCCCGGCCTCCAGGGCGGCCGCCGCCACAGGGGCGCGGAAGGTGTCCACGGAAATCAGCGGCGGGCGGCGGGCGGCGGGGTCGTCGCCGCGGGCAGGACAGTGCAGCGCACCAGCGGCGATGGCCTCACGCATCAGCTTCAACGCCGGTAACACCCGCTGCAGTTCCTCCTCAGCGCCCACATCCATGGCTCCAGGCCGGGTGCTCTGCCCGCCCAAGTCCAAGATGTCCACCCCTTCGGCCACCAAGCGCTGCGCCTGGGCCAGGGCACGCTGGGGCTGATCGAACTGGCCGCCGTCGCTGAAGGAATCGGGGGTGAGGTTGATCACTCCCATCACATAGGTGCGCCGGCCCCAGGGCAAGGCCATCAGGCCGCTACGGGCACCTGATAGTTGGCGATGCGGGCAAAGCCCTCGGGATCGAGGGAAGCGCCGCCCACCAGCACGCCGTCGATGTCGCTCTGGGCCATCAGTTGATCGATATTGCCGGGGTTCACCGAACCGCCGTACTGGATCACCACCTCGGGGTAGCCCACCCACTGCCGCACCAGCCCGCAGATGCGGTTGGCTTCAGCAGCCTCACAGGTTTTGCCCGTGCCGATGGCCCAGATGGGCTCATAGGCCACGATCAAACGGGCGGGATCAAGGCCATCGATGCCCTGCTCCACCTGGCGACGGATCACCCGCTCCGCCTCGCCGGCCTCCCGCTGCGAATCACTCTCCCCCACGCAGAGGATGGGGATCATCCCCGCTTTCTGGGCCGCGCGAGCCCTGAGGTTGATCTGCTCGTCGGACTCGCTGTAGTACTTGCGGGGCTCGCTGTGGCCCACGATCGCGTGGCTCACCCCGTGCTCGAGCAACATCGGCGCCGAGATCATGCCGGTGAAGGCGCCTTTGCCCTCCCAGTGAATGTTCTGGGCACTCAGATGGATGCCGGTGCCGGCGAGGGCAGCCCCCAGGGTGGCGATGGCCGTGAAGGGCGGCGCCAGCACCACCTCGCGATCGGGGGGCAGGGCAGCCACCAGAGGCTTGAAGGCGTCGGCAAAGGCCTGCGCTTCGGCACAGGTCATGTGCATCTTCCAGTTGCCTGCGATGACGGCCTTGCCCACAGCGTCCAAGGGGGTCTAAGAGCCCCCCAACCTAGAGGCTGACCCGATCAGGGCTGATCGAGCCGCTCTGGTACGACAAAGGTGCTGCCGGAGAGCTCCACCCGATCCCCTGGCTTGAGCTTGCGGCCCCGGCGGGTTTCCTGGAAACCATTCACCCTCACCTCGCCGATCTGGATGCGTTGCTTGGCCTCGCCGCCAGTGCCCACCAGGCCCTGCCACTTGAGGAATTGATCGAGGCGGATGGGCTCAGGAGCGGCGTCCAAAAAAGCGCTGATAGCTTGCCCCGATGCTCGCACCCCCCTCGGCCGGCTTCCGGCGCTTGCTGCCGCTGCTGCAGCCCCACCGCCGCACCCTGCTGGCTGGCGGCCTGTGCATGCTCGTGTTTGTGGCCTGCTGGCCGCTACTGGCCTGGCTGGCGGGCCAGCTGATCCCCGCCATCGGCGCCGGTGATTTCGGCCAGGTGCTGCGGGTGATCGGCCTCGCCCTCTCGGTGTTCATGCTGCAGAAACTGGCCCAATTCGGCCAGGACACGCTGCTGGCGGACCCTGCCCTGCAGGTGAGCCAGGAATTGCGGCGCCGGCTCTTCGCCCGGCTGCAACGGCTGGAGTTCGGGGCCCTCGAGAAACTCTCCGCCGGCGATCTCACCTACCGCCTCACCGAGGACGCCGACCGGGTGGGCGAGGTGATCTACAAGACCATTCAGGACACCACCCCCTCGGCCCTGCAGCTGGTGGTGGTGTTCGGCTACATGGTGTGGCTCGACTGGAAGCTCTCCCTGGGGACGCTGCTGCTGGCCCCGCTGGTGGCGGTGCTGGTGAGTGTGTTCGGCGCCAGGGTGATGGGGGCGGCCGAACGCAGCCAGAAGCAGGTGAGTGAGTTGGCCTCCCTGCTGGGTGAAGCGATCGGCGGCCTGCCCCTGGTGCGCGCCTTTGCGGCGGAACCCTGGCTGCAGCAGCGCTTTGAAACCGAGATTGATCTACACCGCAGGGCCCGCTATCGCACCCAGCGCCTGCTGGCCCTGCAGTATCCGGTAGTGGGTTTCCTCGAGGCGGCAGGCATCCTGGCGGTACTGCTGATGGGTGCCGCCCGTATCCAGAGCGGCGATCTCAACGGCCAGGGCTTCAGCAGCTATGTGGCCGCCCTGCTGATGCTGATCGACCCCATCAGCCACCTCACCACCAACTTCAATGAGTTCCAGCAGGGCCAGGCCTCCCTGCGGCGGCTGCGGGAGATCGAACAGGAGGCCGTGGAGCCGCCAGACCGCCCCGGCGCCCGTTCCCTCGGCCAAGTGCAGGGAGAGCTGGTGCTGGAGCAGGTGAGCTTCGGCTACGACCCCGCCCAGCCGGTGTTGAAGCAGCTCAGCCTGCGGGTGGCTCCGGGCCAGGTGGTGGCCCTGGTGGGACCGTCCGGGGCTGGCAAGAGCACCCTGTTCTCGCTGCTGCTGCGCTTCAACAGCGCCCAGGGCGGCCGGGTGCTGCTGGACGGCCAGGATCTTGCCGACCTCAAGGCCGCGGAACTGCGCAAGGCCGTGGCCCTGGTGCCCCAGCAGAGCAATGTGTTCTCCGGCACGGTGGCCGAGGCCATTGCCTTTGGCCGGCCCGCCAGCCTCGAGCAGATCCAGGAGGCTGCCCGGTTGGCCAATGCCGATGGTTTTATCGAGGCCCTGCCGGATGGTTACCACGCACGGGTGGAGGAGCGGGGCAGCAACTTCTCCGGCGGCCAGCTCCAGCGCCTGGCCATCGCCCGGGCCGTGCTGGGGGATCCGGCGGTGATGCTGCTGGATGAAGCCACCAGCGCCCTGGATGCGGAGGCCGAAGCCGCGGTGCAACGGGGCCTGGATCAGGCCATGGCCGGCCGCACGGTCCTGGTGATCGCCCACCGGCTTGCCACCGTCCAGGAAGCCGATTCCATCGTTGTGCTGGAGAACGGCAGGGTGGTGGACCAGGGCAACCACGACCTTCTGATCGGCAGGGCCGGCCGCTACCGCGACCTATGCGAGCGGCAATTGATCCGCGGCGCCTAGCATTGGCCCAGGTGATCGGCAGGGGGCGGTTGAGCCCATGACCCAGTGGGAATACCGAGTGATCCACATCAACGTGGAAAGCAAGAACCCGCCACAGCCCCCGGATGCCCAAGTGGCCAGTGAGCACCTAGGCGGTGCCCTGAGCCCGGAGTTCATTGCCAGAGAATTCCCGGAGCTCTATGGCTCCGGGCAAGCTCAGCGGACGTTCAAGCATCCCGCCGAACAGCTCCAATACTTTCTCAACTTGCTGGGCAAGGAGGGCTGGGAGATGACGGAGTCTTCCCAGGTGGGGCGGCTGCTGATGTTCTTCTTCAAACGGCCGCTTCGGCCTCTGCCCAAGTTGATCGCAGCCGGCGACGAGGCGTCCAAGGCGCCTTAACCTGAAGCTGCACCACGTTTGTCGTCGTGACCGACTCCGCAGCCCAGCAACCCCCCGTGCTCACCTTCGAGGGCAAGCGCTACGACCTCAACACCCTGCCCGACGAGCTCAAGGAACTGGTGCGCGGCATGCAGGTGGCCGACGCCCAACTGCGC